>DAOSOK010000001.1 GCA_035373905.1 Candidatus Ozemobacteraceae bacterium
CCAAATTCAACATCTACGTTAACACCCCCAACTGAACATACAAGACGAGTAGTACCGCCCACTTGACCTCCTCTTATGCAATACACCAGAGTTGTCTGGAAACGCTGAATTTTCCCGAAATAAAGAATATTCCGTCAGACCAATGAATATTTTTCGGTATACCAAGTCACGTGACAGGAATGACTTCCCTTTTGGTGGGCGGTTCATCACTTATAAGGATCGACATTTATCGATGGCGCTTTTACAGCCTTCAATAGACGAGCGAGTTCACTGGAATCGAATCTTTTTATCGAGCACTCTCTATTGCCGTAGCGGTCTTCATCTCTGATGGAGAGCCAAAAATAGGTGGGATTATAGGAATCTTTCTGAACAATGAGAGTTCCCTTCATTCCATCCACTGACAATTCCCACCTTTCGATGGGGTGTGAGTTCTTGCTGTAGCGATCAGGTGACTCCCTGAGGATTTTCAATAGACTGTTTGCTGAGTTCGAATTCCCTTGAAGTTCCAACTTTTTCCCGCCAGCATGGAATACAATATTTGAGCCGGCTTTTGCGATATTTTCGTGAAACTCCCTGCTGATGAGGTTGTCTCTCGCAACCCAGAGAAACCAGGAAATAAAGAACAGAACGAAGATTCCGACAAATAGCGTGCCTCCATTGAGCCTTGAATCTTTTTTTTCTCCTCTTGCTGAAATAATCATCAACAAAAGAGACATGAAAATTATAATTCCTATTAATACATAATCTATCTTGAATTGAATCAGGAGAATGAGCAGAGTTCGCATGGGAGGCTTTCCTTCCGCTTATTTGGTCCGGGGCAATGAACGTCATGAAACGACGATACTGCACCCTTTTGGAACGTGGGCATTTTACCCTTTGTTCCGGTATATATCCAGAACATGCCGGATCACCCGATTTCGTGATTGCAGAAACAGGATTTCCTGGTGTACACAGTATTCTGCATTCAGCCGTGACTCCGAATTTTCGTCCGATCGGCCAAGATTTCCTGGAAAATGAACATTCATCGCGTTGTTGTCGTGTGCATGCTTTCCTGCCTGGCGTGTTGTCCGGCCGGGGCATTCCCGGCACCGGATTTCCCGCCGGCGTGGGTCGAAAAACGGGTGCCGGCGCAGAAATTCGTCGAGTATGACCTTGTCGATCTCCAGGGACAGCGCTGGAACAGTATGGAACTTCGGGGGAAGCCCGTCGTGATCCTGACCGGGCACCGTGATATACGTCATGATATTAAACGATGGGCCGAGCGCCTCAAGCAAGAATTCGCCGATGCCGGCGGTATCGCGCTGTTTTACGATGTCAATCTCGCGCAGTTCCCCTGGACGACCGAACACGAGGATGCCGAGGCCTGGTGGCGGGAGCAGCGGTTCCCGATTCCCGTCGTGCTCGACTGGCATGCGCTGATCGGCCGGGCGTTGAAGATTGCATACGGCACGCCGAACGTCATCGTTCTCGACCGGGACAACCTGCTCGTTCACCACGCAACCGGCCCGTGCGAGCCGGCCGCCTGGGAACTCGTCCGGAACATGCTTCGCCGCCTCCTCGCTGGTGGTGGCGCGAAGCCGAATCTCGGCCCCGGGGTTGCCCCGAAGGCCGTGCAATGATGCGCTTTTCCAGAAGGTTGCGATGAACGTCGGAGACAGGGCGCCGGAATTCACGTTGAACGACCAGGACGGCAAGCCCGTTTCCCTTGCGGATTTCAGGGGCAGGCAGACGGTTGTGGTGTTCTTCTACCCGAAAGACGAGTCGCCGGTCTGCACGATCGAAGCCTGCGGATTCCGCGACATGACCCCGTCGTTCACCGAGGTCGGCGCCGCCGTGCTGGGCATCAGTTCGGACAATTCAGAAAAACACAGGGCATTCGCCGATCAATACAGGCTTTCCTTCCCTTTGCTGGCCGATACCGACGGGGCGGTGCGCCGCGCGTTCGGGGTGCCCAGCACCCTGTGGCTGTTCCCCGGTCGCGTCACCTACGTCATCGACCGCGACGGCATCGTGCGCATGGTCTACGACTCGCCGATCCGCGCCCAGCAACACGTCGAGCGCGCCCTCGAGGCCGCCCGCTCCCTCGCCCCGAAGCCCTGACGACAGCAGGGGATTTTGCTGGCCCTGAGACCTGATGGCATCCCTCAGGGAGCGATCCTGTGCGAAGACTTGCACCAGTTCACGAGTTTCAGGCCGGGAACCCGGGAAAACTCGCGTTCGTTGTTCGTGACGAGGCATGCGCCCGCAGAGAGGGCGTGAGCTGCGATGAGGGTGTCCATCGGCCCGATCGGAGATCCGTTTTTCTCGAGATGATGGCGGATAGCTCCATATTCGATGGCTGCCGCCGAGTCGAAGGGAAGGATCTCGAACGGCAGGAGGAATTCCTGCAGGTGTCTCCTGTTTTTATCTGGCTTCGAGCTTTTCGCGATGCCGAACTCGAGTTCGGCGAGGGTGACCGCTGAAATGCCGATTTCTCCGGGGCCGTGCGCTTTGACATGGGCGGCAAGCGCCGGGTGTGTGCTTTTGCAGAGATAGATGAAGATATTCGTATCGAGAAGATACAGCATCAGTCGAAGAGCTCCTCACGTCGTTCGAGACTGCCCTGGTCCCGTTCGGACATGAAGTCTTCCGTGAATTTCCCGGCGTTGCGTTCCATCGGGGCCCACCAGTCGTCCTTGGGGAGGAGGATGATGGCGTTTCCGAGACGCTTGATGAACACTTCTTTCCCGTTGAATCGGAACTCCTTGGGAAGCCGGACGGCCTGGCTCTGCCCATTCTGGAAAAGTTTTGCGGTTTTCATGTTCGTCCTCCGTATATACTAATAAATAGATACTCCAGATGGTGCGATTGTGCAAGATGTTTCCGCCATCATCAATGATCCGCTTGCCCGGACAAAATGAACCGGGGCCGCCCTGTGCGGACGGCCCCGGATATTTCGATGGGGAGGAATGATTACGAGAGGGCTTTGACCATCAATTCGGCGACACGGCGGCTGAAGCCGGCGGGGTCGGGGAGTTTGCCGCCCTCGGCAAGCAGGGCCTGGCCGTAGAGCAGCTCGGCGTAGTCGCCGATGCGGCTGTCGTTCTTGTCGGTGGCGTAGATGCCGTTCAGTTTCTCGAGCAGCGGGTGGGTGGCGTTCAGCTCGAGAATGCGCTTCACGGGCGGAACGTCCTTGCCGGTGGCCTTCAGCAGGGCTTCGAGCTGAGGCGTCATGTCGTATTCGTTGCCGACGATGCAGGCGGGTGAGGTCGTGAGGCGGCTCGAGAGGCGCACTTCCTTCACGTGCTCGGAGAGTTTGCCCTGCAGGGCCTCGAGGAGCGGCTTCCAGGCAGTCTCCTTCTCCTTGCGGGCCTCCTCTTCCTTCTTGCGTTCTTCATCGCTGCCCAGTTCGGCGACGCCCTTGGCGGCGGACTGGAACGTCTTTCCCTTGTATTCATGCACGAATTGGACCCACACCTCGTCGACGGGGTCGCTGAGCAGCAGCACTTCGTAGCCCTTGGCCCGGAACGCCTCGAGATGCGGCGACGACTCGGCCATCGCGCGGGTCTCGCCCGTCAAATAGTAGATGCTTTTCTGCTCGGGCTTCATCCGGCCCACGTATTCCTCCATCGTGAACCAGTCGCTCGGCGAGAAGGTGCTCTGGAAGAGGCAGGCGTCGAACAGGCGGTCGCGGTCCTCGGGGACCTTGAACAGGCCTTCTTTCACCACGCGGCCGAACTCCTTCCAGAACTCGAGGAACTTGTCGCGCTGGTCGGTGCGCATCGTCTTGAACGCGTCGAGCACCTTGCGGGTGATCGTCTTGCGGATGCCGGTGATGCGCCGGTCGTGCTGAAGTATTTCGCGCGATATATTCAGGGGCAGGTCCTCGGCGTCGACGACGCCGCGCACGAACCGCAGATACTCCGGCACGAGGTCCTTGCAGTCGTGCATGATGAAGACGCGCTTGATGTACAGGTTCACGCCCCGTTCGGCATCCGGCATGTAGATGTCGTGGCCGGCCTTGGTCGGGATGTAGAGCAGCGAACGGAACTCGTTCGTCGTGCCTTCGGCCTTGAACATGATCCACTTGAGCGGGTCGTTCCAGTCGCGGCTGAGGTGCTTGTAGAACTCCTTGTGCTCGTCCTCGGTGATCTCTTTTTCGGGCCGCATCCAGATCGCTTTCATCGAGTTGAGCGTCGCGTCCTCGATGGTCGTCTCATCCTTCGCGTCCTTACCCTCGCCGACGCGCTTGTGGCGCTCGACGCGCATCTTGATGGGGTAGGCGACGAAGTCGGAGTATTTCCGCACGATATCCCTGATCGTCCACTCGGTGGTGAAATCCTGGATCTCGTGATGCTCGTCGTCCTCGCTGGCCTTGTCATCCTTGTTCTCGACCTTCAGGTGCAGGGTGACCGAGGTGCCCTGGTGGTCCCGGGAAGCCTCGTCGATGCTGTAGGTGCCGTCGCCGGTCGATTCCCAGCGCCACGCCTTCTCTTCGCCCGCCTTGCGGCTGACGACGGTGACACGGTCGGCGACCATGAAGCTCGAGTAGAAGCCGACGCCGAACTGGCCGATCAGCTCGGGCGGAAGCGCCTTATCCTTGGCTTCCTGAGCCAGCCGGAGAAACTCCTTCGTGCCGGAACGGGCGATCGTGCCGAGATACTCGACCAGCTCGTCGCGGTTCATGCCGATGCCGGTGTCGTGGATGGTGAGCGTGTTCTTTTCCTTGTCGGGCTCGATGCGGATGTGCAGATCCTCGGTCAGGCCGCGGAGCGCGTCTTTCGTGAGCGCCTCGAAACGCAGCTTGTCGAGCGCGTCGGACGCGTTCGAGATGAGCTCGCGCAGGAAGATCTCGCGGTGCGAATACACCGAGTGGATCATCAGATCGAGCAGTTGCCTGGCTTCGGTCTTGAATTCGTAGGTCTGGGCAGTAGACATTGAGGCTCCTCCGGAAATATGTGACTAAATATTGTATACCTGAGCGTATCAGGTGAGAATCCGCAGCGTCAGACGATCTTTACGTCGATCGTGCGAGGACGTGCTTCGGGGGCCTTCGGCAGGGTGAGATACAGGACGCCGTGCCGGATCTCGGCTTTGACCGCCGTCGCGTCGATGAGGGCTGGCAGTTCGAACATGCGGCTGAACTTCCCGCTGCGGCGCTCGCGCCGATGGAAGGCGGCCGCCTCGACCTCCGGCGCAGATCGTCTGCCGGAAAGGGTCAGGACGTTTCCCGACAGCTGGACGTTGAGATCGCCTGGTTCGACACCTGGAACCGGCGCCTCGATGAGATACGCGTCATCCGTCTGCGACAGCGAGATCTGCGGAAACACTCGTGCCATGCGGCTTTTCCACGCGACGCCGGGAAGGGGGCGGCCCCGGACGGCGCGAGTGAACTCGTTCAGCTGCTCGCCGAACCTTTCCATGCCTTCGTTCGTGAAATGCCAGACGTTCATGGTGCGACTCCTTGGGTGTCAGAATGATTTGACTATCGTGATTCGCAAACGTCATGCCAGACAACAAAAAGCCCATGCAATGCGGAATCCCGCATTCCCCGGAGGAGGGTGCGACGTCGCAGCGACTGCCCGTCAGCCCGTCACTTGATCTCCAGCTCGAACGCGAGACTGTTGGTCTTGTACCCGTCGATGATCATCCAGAGCAGCATCTGATGCTTTCCGACCGTTGCGCTGGCCACGGTTGCGACGGGGAAGGGGAGCTGGACCTGCCAGATCCCTTCCGTCGAGGCGGCGCCCAAGCTGGTGGGAATCTCGAGCGGCGAGGCGAACTCGTCGAAGAAACCCGCGCCGCGCACCGACGCCCTGAAACTTGCAGATGCCGTGCCGGAGCTGACGATGCCCGTCGGCCCAGGATTGGCGACCGTGCTGGCCAGCGCGACAACGCCGGTTGCCGCGGCGATGGGCGTCGCGGTGACCCAAGAGCAGGAAAGCGTCAGGATTCCTCCGTCTGCCTGCTTGATCGAGTTGCCGGTGACGGTCAGGCTTGCGATGGTCGGGTAGAACCACGGCGTGCCGCCGGCCGTTCCCGCGGAAAGCGGGGTTCCCTGGTCGTTACAGCCTGTCGACAGCAACGTCGCGACGAGGCAGGCAGCGATGAAAAGAACGGGAAGGAGCAGGGGGAATGCGTGGCGGTCCTTCATGGATGGCCTCGGTCCGTCATGCGCCGAGAATCTGCGGAATGACGGCCTTGAGGTCGGCCATGATACGGCGGATGGACGGCCGCATGCGCGGGGTCTTGTCGAGCATGCCGAACACGGTTTCCCGCAGAGGGGCGAACTTGGGCACGGCGTCGAACCGCTCAGCCGGCAGCGGCGCTGTCACGTGCTGGAGGAGCCTGGCTACGTTGTCGCCGGGGTTGGTCTCGTCGAACTCGAATGGCACCTGGCCGGTCAGGAATTCCCAAAAGATGATGCCGATCGCGTAGACGTCTGATGCCTCGCTCAGGGCCAGCCCCTGGCACTGTTCGGGCGACATGTAGGCCGGTGTGCCGAGAAGGACGCCCGGCTTGGTGAGCTTTTCGCGTGTCTTGGCGAGGCCGAAGTCGACGATCTTGAGCTGGCCGTCGTTGCCGATCAGCAGATTGGAAGGCTTGAGATCGCGGTGGATGACCATGCGGTTGTGGCACTCCTCGACCCCTTCGAGCAGTTGCTGAAACGCCCGAAACAGGGCTGGCAGGTCACGGCGCAGCTCGTCCTTCATCGCGGCCATCGAACGGCCGTCGATGAACTCGGTGATGATGAAGGGAAGGTTGCCCTCCTTCTCGAGCGAGTAGATGCGGGCGATGGCCGGATGCCGCAGCGAGGAGAGAACCTCGCCTTCCTTGATGAACCGTTTCACCGTGTCGATATTGGCGCTGGCCGGGCCATCGAGGATCTTCAGCGAGACGTCCCGGTCGGCCGTCATGTCATGGGCCTTGTAGATCGTGCCGTGCCGCCCCTCGCCGATGAACTGGATGATCTTGTATCGCTCTCGGATCACATCGCCCGGGTTGCGCATGTCTTCCTCCACTGAATTCAGGTTGTCCGTGCTCTGCCCATCGTATAGTTGGCGATATATCGCAACGTCCCGACGGGACGCAACATTCTAAGCTATTTTCTCGGGACGGTCAATCGAACGATCAGGGCTTCTCGATCTGGCCGAGAGCCGCGGAAAATGCATTGTATATTTCTCTCGATTGATTCGCACAGGAATGGAACGGGCGTTCCAGCGCCGGATTCTGCCTGCGGAGAGTGTCGAGCCTGGACGCGATTCCGTGATGCGCCTCGAGAATGGCACCGAGTTCGGTGAACAGGAACCGGCGTATCGTGCTGCAGAGGCCTGAAACGAGCTTCAGCGTCTCGTTCGTTCGGGTGACGAGGCCGAACATCATCCCGGACAGCATCCCGGGATGCGAGCTGAAAAAGTCGCGGATATGTTCCTGTTCGATCACGATCGCGGAAACCGGCGTGAGGCACACGACGTTGGCTGTCCGAAGCGAGTCCTGATTCCTTCCGTCGAGACGCTCGAGCACGGCGATCTCCCCGATGATGCTCCCGGGCCGGTCGATCCGGATCCGGTGGTCATTGTCGAGGACGACGTCGACCGCTCCGCCGGTCAGAATGAATAGCCTGTTGCCGGGCAGCCCTTTCCGGCAGAGGAACGTGCCGGTGCTGAACTCGCGCGCTCCGTTCGAGAGGTCGGCTCCCTGGATGACTGCGTTGGATACCGAGGGGGCCGGCTTCGAAAGCCAGGTTTTCGCGGCGACGCCTTTTGCCCGGTCGAACGCCTTGTGCGTTCGGACGAACTCCAGGATGGATGCGATCGTCGAAAACGCGCCGGTGCGGATTTGTTCGATTTCACTCGTGACCGCGAGGAGCGCCTGGGCCGAAAGAGACTGGAGGCGGCGCAGGTCGTTCTCAATCCGGGAAAGCCTTTCGAGCCGTTCGATTGTCGCCCGAAGGGTGCGGGCCAGTGATATACAAGTCTTGATACCGATTTCCGGTTGGCCGGTCACGATGTTCTGCAGAGATTCCCCGGCGGTGGGAATCGGCGTTGCTCCTGACTCCTCGAGAGCGAAGACCGAAAACTCGTGAGGCTTCTTGAGCAGGGCATCGATCTCGCCAAAGATCTGTCCCGGCTCGTCGAAAATCTCGAGCAGCACTGCATTTGCGAGCCGCTCCGCCATGGGGACATCCGGATTCGAGTCGGTGAGTTTCACTTTTGCGAACCGGCCCTGGGTCAGCCCGTAATACTCCTGCCTGACCTCACCCTGAAAAAACACCGGCTGTCCGGGCTCGAATGTCGTGTAATCGTCACGCACGTGCTAACTCCATTTCCCTCTGGCTTTCCAATCAATACATGCCTCGAGGCACGTTCATTGTCGCATGTCTTTGTACCCTCCCTATGTATTCCGGGAGTGACAGGAATGTCAATACTCCTAGAGAGGCCCGAATTCGTGGAGAGACTGGGTTGGCCACCTTCCTGAACGTGGTATCATGGGGCAAAATCCCCCAAGTCTGAACGGAATCTTCAAGGGAGGTTCGGAAGTGAGAAGAGCGTGGTTCCATGGTGTGATGCTGGTAACACTGATGATGGTGAATTCTTGGGTGTATGCGACAGAGAGAGACCTGGGGCGAAGCCAGGCGGTGCAGGAGTTCATGGCGGCGCAGCGGCAGAAGTCGCAGGCCTTCCAGGAAGCGGAAAACAACGATGGGAAAGCGTTCATGGCCGCTCTCGCCGGAAAGCCCAAAGCAGAGAAGATCGCGGCCGTGCGCACGTTCAAGACGGAACAGTATGAGAAGAACTGCGCCTTTCGGGAGCAGATGATGGCCGAATGGGACGCCTTCCTGGCAACGCAGGGATCATCGAACGTCGGCGCCGCTCAGGGGCGCAGAGAGATGATGAAACAGCGGATGGCAGAACAGAACAGCAAGATCAAAGCGTTTTTCGCCCAAAAGCATGCCGAGAACATGGCGTTTCTCGACAGAATGCTGGCCGATTCCTCGATGGACGGCGCCGCGCTCGACAAGGAAATGAGCACCTTTTTCCAGAATCAGAAGGCTTCGGCGAAAGAACACATGGATTCGATCCGACGACCCGCCGGGAAGGGACGCTGACTGCGGGTTCTGAGAAGCGACCTGATCGATTCTCCAGGGCGCCGGGCATGCCGTGAAAGATTCAGGGAACATACAACGAGCCAGCAGAATGCGAAGTAAATAGGAGCATATATATGAGACGGATTATATTGGTTGTTTGTCTCCTGGTGGGTGTCTGCTCGACGTCTTGGGCCGAAACGTGGAAAACGCTTTCCGTCGCGGGGACCTTCAACAACTGGGACCCGGCCGCTGCGGGCGGGGAGATGGCGGTGAAGGGCGACCATTGGGAAGCGAAGATGTTCCTGCATGCCGGGGCCGTCGAATACAAATTCTGCGCCGACAAGGCCTGGGCGTTGAACTGGGGCGACGATGCCGAGAAATCCGATCTGCCGCAGAAGGGAAAGGCCGTTCGCGGCGCCGGGAACATCCTGATCCGCATCGACAAGTCGGGCACATTCCTCTTTTCCTTCGATCCGTCCACGGGAGAGTATGAACTGGTTCGCGACTCCGCGGGTGAGCCGCCGGCGCCGAATCCCGAGCCTCCGACGCCCCCCGCGCCCGAACCGCCGGCGCCCCCCATTCCCTCGCCAACCGGAATGGACTTCCGCGAGGAGACCATCTACTTCCTCATCACGACCCGCTTCTACAACGGCGACGCGGCGAACGACTTCTACTGCCGCGACCGCATCAAAAAGGGCGATCCCCACTGGCGCGGCGACTTCAAAGGGCTGATCGAGCAACTCGATTACATCAGAGACCTGGGCTTCACAGCCATCTGGATCACCCCGCCGGTCGAGAACCGCAGCGGCCTCGACTACCACGGCTACCACGCCTACGACTGGACCCGCATCGACCCGCGCCTCGAGTCGCCGGGGGCGACCTACGCCGACCTGATCAAGGCCTGCCACGCCCGCGGCATCAAGGTGATCCAGGACGTGGTCATCAACCACTCCTCGAACTACGGCATCCGGAACAAGGTCTGGATCGACCGGCTCCCGATCAAGTATTTCCGCAAGGCCGGCGTCTCGTTCGAGTGGCCCTACGTCGGGAATCTCGGTAACTATACCTCGCCCTGGCGCGAAGACAATGACAACCCGCTGGCTCCCGGCTGGTTCCGAGAGAGGCAGACCAGCGATCCCGAGGGAATAGTCCCGCTGAAGGACCCCGTCACCGGCGTCGTGCTTCCCACCGAGAAATGCGATCCCAACCGCTTTTTCGGAACCGACGTGAACCGGCTCGACCCGGCCTGGTATCACCAGAACGGCTTCATGGCGGGCGGCGACTGGGAGAGCCCCGCTTCCCTGCAGACGAAGCACATGGCCGGCGATTGCCTCGACCTGGCGACCGAGCGAGCGAACGTGCGCGAATATCTGAACACGGCGATCTGCGGCTGGCTCGACCTCGGCGTCGATGCTATCCGGCTCGACACCGTCAAACACGTCGAGCGCGGCGATCTGCTCAGCTATGTCAACACCTGGAAAAAGCACAAGCCCGGCCTGTTCGTGTTCGGCGAAAACCTGGTGAAGGGCCATGGGTGGGGCGATCTCGGCGGCGACAACGGGCCGTCCGACATCCGGCCTTGGTGGTACACCCGCCTCGGAAACGACCGGCGCGACCCGAATTCGGGCCCCGACTCGGGCTTCTCGGTGCTCGACTTCTCGCTGTTCTCAACGTTCCGCGACAATCTCAGCCGCGGCTCGCTCGGCGGCATCGAGCAGGTGCTGTCGATGGACTGGGTCTACGGCGACGCCACGCGGCTGGTCACCTTCCTGCAGAACCACGACGTCGGCCCCGACAACGATTTCAAATACCGGTTCAAGGGCGACGACTGGATGGCGGCCGTCGCCTACAACCTGCTCTGGACGATCCGCGGCATCCCGTGCCTCTACTACGGCGAGGAGATCGCGTTCCAGAAAGGGCTTCCCCAGGACATCTGCGGAAACGACGACACCCTCGACCAGACCGGCCGCGCCTACTTCGGCGATCATCTCGCCCCCGGCGCCGTCGCGAAGACACGCGCGCATCCCCTCTGGACGCACATTCAGAGGCTCAATGCCATCCGGCGAGCCGTTCCAGCCCTGCAGAAGGCCCCGATGAGCCTCATCCGCGAATGGGGCTCGGGCATGAGCTTCGTGCGCGACTGGAACAACGGCAAGAGTTACGCTGTCGTCGGTCTGGCCGCCGGAAGCGACCAGCACATCACGGTCGTCGGCATTCGCAACGGCCTCTATCGCGACGCCGTCACGGGAAATACGGTGAAGGTCGAGGGCGGCAGCCTGGTGTTCGACGTGAAAGCCAACTCGGCGGGGATCTACGTTCTCAATGGCCCGGGGAAAATCGGTTCCGACGGGGTGTTCCTGCGCTGAGCCGCATTGATTTTTGATGTAACCTTGGCGGAAGTCCGGGAAAGATAGGGCATGGAAATTCGAACTGGAGGGGCATTATGAAGAGTTCATCCGCTGTTTTGCTTCTTCTGGCGTTGGTCGCGATCGTCAGCATGGCCGGTCCTGCGCTGGTGTGTGCGCAGAGCCCGCAGTCGACGCTGGAGGGTCACGAGATCTCCGATTCCGATCAGCCTGCCGCAACCGGCGCGGGCGATTCCGGAAAGACCGCGGCCCAGATGGAACAAACCATCGCCAGTCTCGAAGCTCTCGTGAAGCAGTATGAAGAGCTGATCAAGAAACTCGAGGGCCAGGTGAAGGGCGCCGAGGCCGCCGTCGAAGGCGAAGATGGAACCGTCGAGGTCAACTCCAGCCTGAACGTCCGCAGCGGCCCGTGGGGCTCGATCATCGGCGGCCTGACCAACGGCGAGAAGGTCAAGATCATCGGCAAGCAGGACCCCTGGTACAAGATCTCCTACGGCGGCGGCACCGCCTACGTTCACCAGAACTACATCTCGACCGCGAAACAGCCTGCCGGCCAGGTGCCGGTGGTCTTCCCGGCCGATTACGCCGGGCCTATCATCGACGGAACCCGGGCGGGCGGAGGCTCTTCCTCCAGTCCGAGTTCGAGCGCCGGCGCCGCTCCCCCGGCTGGCGACCTTCAGACCCGCATCGTGAGCGCTGCCCGGGCGCTCGTCGGCATGCGCAACTTCCCGTACGACCCGCTGACGAACGGCGGCAGACTGGGCTGCGCCCAGGTCGTTTCCACCGCCCTCAAAAACGCCGGCGTCATGAGCAAGATCGTCCTCAACGTCCACGGCGTCATGAATGACCTGCTGGCCAAGGGCTGGAAATACGCGCAGGTTCCGCCGTATCGCGCCGGCGACGTCGTCACCTGGAAGACCTACGACTCCACCGGCGACGGCGTGATGGATCCCGACACCCATATCGGCATCGCCGTCGAGAGCGGAAACAACGTCCAGGTCATGAACAACTCCAGTTCGCAGAGAATGCCTCGGCTGTGCGCCGCCAACGCGATGACTCTCAGTCACGTTCTCCGCAAGGTCTGATTCCTTTTTATATTCAGGAGTATAAAATACTATGCGTCCGTTCATCACTCTGATATTCGCTGCACTGGTCGCTCTGCCTGCCTTCGGTCAAACCGAGCTCACGCTGCCCTTCGGGGACGAACCCGGCAAGGTCGCCTATCTCAACTACAAGAACAACCCCGGCGCCGAAGAGCCTCACCCCTGGGGCCCGCTCTCGTTCAGGAACGCCGGCTCGGAGTTCTGGGTCGCCGATACCGTGGCCGGCCGGGTGTACCGGGTCGATGCCGCCGGCAAGGTGCTCGCCACGATCGTCACCCGGAAGACCGGGAAAAACGCGGTCCTCGAGGATATCGCCCTCGTCCGTGACGCGGCCGGCACGGTGTCCGGCGTCTGGGTCGCCGACGGCATGGAACAGCAGGTCGTTCTGTACGGAACGGACGGCACGAAGCGGAAGACGTTCGGCGCCCCCGGAAACGAGCCCGGCACATTTGCCCAGATCGCCCGCATCGAAGCCGGCCCTTCGGGACGGGTCTACGTCAGCGACAAGGGGCGCCAGCGGATCATCGTTTTCGATCCCGAGGGAAAGGTCGTCCGCGAACTGCCCTGGCAGTGGTCGGGCCTCTGTCTCGACAAGGATGAAAATCTATACCATCTCGAATGGAACGACCAGGAAAAGCGCGTTCACCTGATCGCCGAAACGTTCGACGGGAAGCCCCTGCTGAACAAGGTCCTCGATCTTCCCCCGCACACGAACTCCGAACTCTGGTTCATCACGCCGGCCGGCGAGGCGATCATCACCTACTCGCCCGACAACGCCCCCCTCCAGGCGCTGAAGATGGCCCGCTGCACGCTCGACGGCAAGCTGGTCGCCATCCTCGACATCAAGCTGCCGATCGTCATGAACCGGTATCTCGAACCCCTCGACGCCGAGAGCGTCTGGCTCGGCCAGGTCGATTACGAAAAGGCCCCCGAAGGCGCCTTCCGCGTCATCCCCTTCAGATACGGCGTCAAGCCCGAGGGCTGACCGCTTTCAGAAAACCCCGGGGCGGCTCCATCCGAGCCTGCCCCGGGGTTTTGCATTTCCGTGATTTTTCTCGCGTTCACGCTGGTGCGCACGGGCGGCAGTGCGGCCTGCCGGCGACCATGACATGCCTTCCATCCATGATCGATTCGCCGCATTTCACGCACCGCTCGCGTTCTTTGGGAAAGCCCGGAAGATCGGTTTCCGCCCAGTCGACCTCGGCAACCGAGATGGAGAACTGGCGCTCCCACGGATACCCGAAGAAGACCCGGGAAGCGGCGGCTGTGTCGTGACGATCGATACCGAGCCGTTTCATCTCCGCTTCGAGCTCGTCGAACGCCTCGGTTTTCTGGGAAATGCGGATCCCCTTTTTTCGTTCGATCGAGCAGAACGTCGCGGCGAACCTGCCCCAGTCGCGGAATTTCAACGTGCGGCGGCCCAGACGGCAGCCGGTGACCGAGATGATCGCGTCGGTGAGGCATCGGTCGATCTCGGTGATCACGATCAGATCCTTGCTCGGGTAAGTTTCATACCCGAGCAGGTGCCGCGCCCCGAACGCCATTTTCACCCCGTTATACATGCCGGGGCAGAGGTGGCCGTGAAAGGCGCACGCGTCGGAGAGACCGCGCTCATACTCGTTCCATGATATGTCCGGTGTGAATATCTTCATATATATCTTCCTTGATAGTCTGTCGGCCCGCCGGGGCGGCGTTAGAACCTCACGTCGAGTCCGAGAATCGCCTGGCGGGGGATGCCATACACGACCGGCACCCCGACCGCGTGCGTGTCCGTTTCGATATCCGCATCGGTCAGGTTGTTGACGGTGAGCGTCGCCGTCATGAGGTCCGTGATGCGGCGGCGCAGGGTGAGGTCGAGCCGGGTCGAGGCGGGGAGTTTCGTGGTGATCGATTGCCCTTTTCCGGTCGAGACGTAGGGCGCGTCGCCGAGCCGCTCGACGAACAGAAGCCCCGACGTGCGGCCGCGTTCCCAGGTCAGGCCGGCGTTGAGCTTGTACGACGGCCGGGCGTCGAGCCGCAGACCGGTGGCGGTATCGTCCGCCTTCTCGATGCGAGTATGGCCCAGCCAGAGCGAGGATGTATCGCAGAGCTTCCCCTGTACGCGGGTTTCCCAGCCGGAGAGATCGACCTCGCCGCGGTTCACCCACAGGAAACGCGGGGCGGTGCGCGGCCACGTCGCGCTGAACTCGCGATCGATCATATCCTCGACGGTCGAGACATACCGCTTGAGCGATATTTCCCAGTCGCGATGGAACTGCCACGCGAAACCGCCTTCGGTGGTATCGGCCGTTTCCGCTTTCAGGGCCGGGTTCCCCTGGCCGGGCACGGTCGCGGTCCAGGTGCCGTCATTCTTCTGACGTCCCATGAACGTCATGTACAACTCGCGCATGACGGGGAAGCGGGCGACGCGGGAACGGCTGACGTTCCAGCGCCATCTCGACGCGGGGTTCCAGGTGAGGCCGCCGGTCCAGGATGTCTCGGAATCGGCCGTCGAATGGGCATCGCGCCGGATCGTCCCGTTCAGCCGGAGGTTGCTGCCGATCTCGAAGATATCGCTCAACAGGTATCCGTGCGTATCCAGCTCCTTGTGGCCGCTGGTGGAAGCGCCGTCCATCGTATCCCTGCGCCCCTGCCACCCGACGGTGAGGCGGTGATCGGACGAGGGGGCCCAGGTGTAGAGGAGCTCCTGGCCCGTGACGGCCATGTCCTGCGTCGATTCGGCTTTCTGGGTTGCATACGTGGTGTCGGTGTAATCGGTGATATGCGAGAATTCCGCATTCCGGAAGGCACGGAGCGTCAGAACGCCGTCGCGGGCTGTTTCCTTCTCGACGACGAGGTCACGGTGCGAGACGTTCCAAGTGTCCCAGATCTGCGGTGTCATCGAGGTGTCATTCAGGTTCGGCAGGCCGAACCGGCCGCGCAGTTCGAGGAAACTCGTCCGGACGCGCCAATCCTGCGGTAATGAATAGCTTCCGCGATACATGAGCGAGTCGGTGTCTTTGAATCCGTTCTCCAGGTGGCCGCGCGTCTCGTTGCCGGACCAGGTGAACAGGTGCTCCGACGCGTCGCAGACGCGCCCGTACGTCACCTCGCGCCGGTTCACGCCGAGGTTGCCGATCTCCTGCGACATGCGCAGCCCCTCGAGGTCGCGTGCGGTCGGCAGCGACAGGTTCAGTGCGCCGGCAAGTCCGCTTGCACCGTACAGCAGCCCGTCGCCGCCGGACACGAGCACGGCGTTCTTCAGGCCGCGAAGCGGGTAGGCCGTCAGGTTCGCCCAGTTGGCCCACGGCATGTTGACCGGTGTTCCGTCGAGCAAGACCTGGGTCGTGTGATTCGGAAAGCCTCTGACAGACGGCGCGGCGGCCATGCCCTTCATCGAGCCGCCAAGCGCGACAGACGGATGCGCCCGGATCATGTCGTTCGGCGTCGGAGCATACAGGAGTTGCGCGGTGGCGGTCGGAACGGCTTCGTGCGTGGCCGGGAGCCATCGTTCGAGGCCGGCGCGTTCGGCCGTGATCGTCAGACCGCTGAGCCGATACGCGTTCGTGCCCGAGGCGGTCTGCGGCTCCGCCAGCACACCCTGTTGAACGAGCAGCAATCCGATGCAAAGGAATCTCCAGCGTTTCATCTGTGCCCTGTCTCCTTGAGTGAATATGTGACGGGTATCTCAACGCATGCATGCGTATTCCATCCGATGGGCGGGGCCGGGAATCGGCGGTCGCGAACCAGTGCCAGCGCGGCATCCCGGAGTGCGTCCGGAACGACCCCCTGCACCGCCGGTTCGGAGACGGTGCCGTCGGCGCCGATGCGGAACGCGAGGAGGACGGTTCCTTCAAATCCCCGTTTCCGGGCTGATTCCGGGAAACGCTTCGCCCGTTCGAGCCGTTCCCTGACCACGGCGAGGTAAGCGGTTACCTCGTTCCCGGACGGTGCTTGGGGGGGCGCGGGGACTGAATGAATAGTGCTAGATATACTCGTTGTTGTATTTCGCGAGGAGGTTGCAGTTGCCAGGTTTCGTATTCGTGCGATCCGGTCGGCAAGGCACGGGATGCCGGGCCGATCCCCCGGCGGGGCCGGATCCGATCTTCCGGCCACCGGTCTGGGAAGGTCGGTATGAACCGGCCGGGATGGGGCCGCGGATACGGATACGATCGGAGAAACGGGAATGACGGGCTTTCTCGGAACTCGACGTGGGCGCTGTGCAGCGGCATTCCTGATGACACGGGCGGCAGTTGGAGCCTGGCAAGTTGGGAGCGTGGGCATGGGAGGCGGAGTTGCAGAATCCATCTGCGCGATGACGGGCCTGGAAGAAACCGCCGGCGGGTTGACCATCGTTCGGACCGGCGTCAGCCGCTCGAGCGCGAGGACGGTGACGGAAGACCGCGACGGAGGAAGACGTAGTGGACTCCAGCCGCACCAGAGGCCCAGAGCCGCCAGCACCGCGAACTGCATGACGGATGAGCCGGCCAGGGCAAGAGCGGCGGGGCAGACGTCTTCCGCTGGAGCGGGCGATACCGGTGCCATCATGGAACGGCCTCATGTCCGGCCGTCTCCCGAGCGTGACCCGCGATGGCGAGTCTGGCGATGCCGGCCGCCTGAAGACTGTCGAGCAGTTCGAGGGCGATGCCGGCCGGCGCCTTGCGGTCGATTTCGAGGACGACGGGCGCGGAAGCGGGGAGCCGTCGTGCGCGGCTTGCAGCGTCCGGCAGCCAGCCTTCGGCCGGGAGTGGGGTTCCATCCCAGATGACACGGCCTGCCGCCGTGACCTCGATGGGAACCGGAACGGCGGTATCCTGCCGGCGATGCTCACCCACGGAGGGCAGTTCGACCTGCATCAGTGGCAGGGCCTGCTGGGTGAGGATGAAGAACAGCAGGAGCGTGAAGATGATGTCCGATGCCGGTGTCATGTCGAACGACATTCCCGCGGTCCGGGCCGATCGCTTCCAGGCCATCAGCGGACCTCTCCGTCGGGCTGGCCGGGAGCGTCCGGGGCATCGAGCGTTTCGAACAGCCGGCGTTCGATTTCCCTGAGGCGGCTGCGGGCGAGGCTTTCGATCGTCTGCGCAAGGCCGATCCCGATGAGGGCCAGGATCAGGCCATAGATCGTGGTATATAGCGCTTCGAATAAACCTCCCGCCAGCTCGGGGGGGATTGCGACACCGCGCGCGGCGATGACGCGGAGCGTGTTGACCATGCCGGTGACGGTGCCGAGGAAACCGAGCATCGTGCTGGTCTGGGCGAGGAATTTCAGGGTCGGCACGCGGCGCGTCAGGCAGTCCTCGAGGCGGGCGAGGGCGAGCTCGATCGAATCGGTCAGTCCGATGCCGGGCAGACCGCGCCGTTCCTTCGCCATCGCGAGCGCGCGGTCGACCCAGTAAGGCGCGCCGCTGCACGCGAAACGGCCGGGTCTGAACCGCCACAGCAGAAGCCAGAGGATCCGCGACAGCCCGATGGCCCACATCACGAGACCGACCACCGTGAGAGGGATCATCACGGGGCCGCCCTTCTGCAGGAAGTCGAGGATTGCGTTCGTCATCTCATGTTCTCCAGGTCTATACGCGTATGGGGAAATGCCTCGAACCAGCCGGGTTCGTGTGTCGCCGCGACGATGCGCCCCCCGGCGGCAAGCCAGGCCGACAGGAGGGCCGAGATTCTCGACCGGTTCGTCTGGTCGAGGCCGCCCAGCGGCTCGTCGAGCAGAAGGATGGCGGGGTGGCGCGCCAATGCGCCGGCGAGCGAGACGCGCCGTTTTTCGCCGTAGCTCAGGAGGAGGGGCGAGGTTTCGAGATGCCGTTCCAGGCCCAGATACCTTGCGAGAGCTTCGGCGTCGGGCCGGCGGTCGCTGCGTCCGAGCGTCAGTTCGGCGAGGACGTCCGGCGCGAACAACTCCTGGTCAGGGTGCTGCGGCACGAACGCGCGGCTCGCCGAACCGTTGACGCTGCCCGCCGAAGGTTCGGCAAGTCCCGCAAGGCAGCGCAGCAGCTGTGTCTTGCCGCTACCGTTCGGTCCGGTCACGATGGCAAGCTCGCCTCGGTTCAGCTCCAGGTCGAGGGAAGCGGCCGCCGGTCCGCCGGCCCATCGAAGGCCGCGAAGGACCAGCGGCTGCGGATCGTCCGCCGGTGTCAGGGACGGGGGGGGTGAGGGATGGTTCGCGGAGACGCCGGCGGGAAGCAGGAACACGTCTTCGCCCGGCTCGATGCCGGCTTCCGTCGCCAGTATCGTGACGCCGCTCTCGGCGAGGCTGTTCATGGCGTGCAGCACCCGTTCCCGGTGCGCGATATCGAGGCCGGTCAGCGGTTCGTCGAGCAGGAGAAGCTCGGGCGGATACTGCCACATGCCTGCAAGGCCGAGATACCGCGCCTGGCCGAAGGAGAGCCGGTCGATCGGGTTCGCCAGCATCGGTTCGAGGCCAAACCTCTTCGCCGTCGCGAGAGCATGATCCACTGCCGCCTCCCAGGTCGGTTCCCGGAACTCGGGACCGAGCAGGAGTTCGTCGAGAACCGTCGTCGTTAGCAGATGGAGAAAAGGATCCTGGCTCGAACGTCCGTGGACCGCCGGCAGGGCTGTTTCGCCGAGATCGACGACGCAGCCGGGCGTCGATGCCGGAAGCTCGCCGGCAAGGAGCGCCAGGAGCGTGCTCTTGCCGCAGCCCGAGGGGCCGCGTAGACGGGTGATCCGGCCGCGCGGAAGACGGAGCCGAAGATCCGAAAACAGGGGCTCGGCCTCGCCGGACCAGGCGAATCGCCTGATATCCAGCTCCAGCGGCGCATTCATCGGGATGGCTTCCAGAACAGCCAGAAGCCGGGCGGGTTGCCGAACATCTCGACCGTCCCGCCCCGCTCACGCGCGAGCCGTTCCATGGCGTCGCGATCCATCGGAGGAATGCGTGGGGCGCCGACTTCCGCGTCCCGCTTCGCTCGCCGGCGAACGATCTCTTCCCGGACCTCCGCCGGAATCCGGAGACCGTAGCCGCCGCCCACGTACGCGGCGCCGCCCTCGGCAAGGACGCGCTTCATCTCGTCGAACGCAGCCGGGAGGTCGGGCCAGAACTGGATCGAGCCGCGGCTGAACACCAGGTCGACGCTCCCTGCGGGGAGCGGGATGGCCGCGGCGTCGCCCGAAAGCGCGGTGAACTTCGCGGACAACGCATGCCCGAGCCCGGAAACGTGTTCGACGGCCAGTTCGAGCATCGGCTTCGAGACATCCACCTCGACGACGCTCTCGGCGCCGGCCTTCAGCAATTCGACCGCCATGTGACCCGGGCCTCCGCCGATGTCGAGCGCGCGAAGACCCCGGATCGGACGGCCCAGCGATGCCTCGATGTCGACGATCAGCCAGCGGTATAACGGAGAAAATATAGTATCAGCAACATTTTTGAAGTCGTCGGCGTCGTCTCTGTTCCAGTCGGGAAACAGTGGGCGGGGATGTACGGGCGGGCGCGCGTTTTCCATCGGTGTCGCTCCTGTTCGATTCAGCCGCCGAGAGACGACGGCGGGCGAATGACCGGCCGGTTGCCGACCAGTCGCATGTCGCGGGGCATGAGAACGGAGGTGAGACCCGACAGTACACGGGCCGTGCCGCCGTGGGCGAGCATGGCCTCAACGGTGTCGGGATCTTGGGCCCAGGCGCCGCCGACCACGTCCACGCCGAACTCGAACAGCACCGGGCTGAGCGGCACCGTCGGGCCGAGGACGATCCAGGTGGATCCAGGTTTCTTGAGGCGGAGCAGGTCATCGATCGTGTCGTTCAGGCAGGTGACGCCCGTCATCGCCACGACATCGGCGTCGGGGATCACCTGCGGCGCAGCCTCGGCGGGCAGATCGCCCGGCTGGGGCCG
Organism: Candidatus Ozemobacteraceae bacterium; assembly: GCA_035373905.1. Lineage (NCBI taxonomy): Bacteria > Candidatus Rifleibacteriota > Candidatus Ozemibacteria > Candidatus Ozemibacteraceae > Candidatus Ozemibacteraceae bacterium. The sequence continues at coordinate 20,374 of DAOSOK010000001.1, forward strand.
CTTTTCGAGGATATGGAACGCCGATGCCACATCGCGGATCTCTTCCAGGTGAGGAAAATGACCAACGACGACGGCGCGCTTGCCACGCGCGAACGATGCCGCAAGTTCGATGGCATTTCCCGCAACGCAGTCTCGGACGGGGGGAAGGGCGACGGCGTTGAGGGCCGCCATGCCAATCGACCGTTCGAGCGGTACCTGAGAGTCTGTCCAGGAAACCAGTTCCGAGAGGGGAAGCCGTTCGACCGAGCCCATCCGCCGCACCGGCGTGTGGTTGCCGTTCGTGTAGATCCGGTCATCGAGAAGGGTCATGCTCATGCCCATCTGATCGGCCTTCACGATCGTCATGAACGCGTAAATGGCGACTTTTCTGACCTTTGCGTCGAGCCGTCCCGGCGGAATCGCCAGTTTCACGGCATCAATCACTTTTGACATGGATCTTCTCCTTGGGTGCGCCCGGCGAGAAGTTCGTGAATGATGTCGGGCGGAACAGCGCTTCTCCGGGCGTGTGGGTCGATGCCTCGCACGGCCAGCGCGAAGGCGGCCCGGTCCCCGAGTCGAAAGAGGCGGACGAAGAACGGCAGCAGCAGCGCCTGGATTCGCCATGAAAGCGGGCCGTGTCGCCAGGCGCCACGTACTTTCTGGAGCGCGTAAATGTCGCAAAACTCCCGGCCGAGCAGAGGCAGGAACCGGAACGCCAGTTCCAGCGAGAGCGCGATGAACGGCGGCAGACGTCGGCAGGCGTAGGTGAGTTCCCTTGAATTGAGCGTGGAGGAGAACCACAGGCCGGGCGTGAGCGACAGATGGAAACGCAGGATCGCCATGGCGGTGAATGGGGCGAGCCGCGCAAGATCCATGTGCGGAAGAGCCATGAGCGCTACGAGCAGGCCGCCGAACGCGGCGAACCCGATCTCGCGGCGCCAGCCAAGCCAGGGGCAGCGGAAGATGGGGCGGGTTGCCTGAGCCAGCAATGCCCCTGCCGCCAGACGGATGGCGTCGGGTGCCCAGACGGCCCAGAGAAGGAAGGTGGATGTCAGTGCGAGTCGCAGCCAGACCGGGTACGGATTGATGGATGCATGTCTCGTTGTCATCGCCCGTTACACTCCCCGCTGGGGGATCACCCGGAGAAGCCACACGCCGAGCCCGGCCCCCGCCGCCCGCAGAACCGTGTGAAAGCCGACGAAGACCAGCGTGAAAAACAGAATGCCCTGTGCCAGAAGTCCAGCCGCCGGGCCGAGCACCAGATACGTGACGCCGCCCTGGACGGCTGCCGATATCGCTCCCGAGACGGCAATGATCGAGACGCTGCGAACGGGGTGCCGCGCCCATGATTCGCCCGGATTGCGGAGGGCGGCGGCGTCGATGATCACGCCGTCAAGCAACATCAATGGAACGAAGAGAGGATGGTGTGCCCAGACCGGCCCGCCGGGAAGGAACAGGATGACGACTTGCTGTACGAGTTTCGTCAGCGTGGCGGACCAGCGGTAGGGGACCTTTTCCCGAACAATCAGCAGGCAGGCGGCCCCCAGGGGAATTGTCGCGATGCCACCGAAGCCCGGAAGCGGGATGAGCGCGTGAAACAGGTTCGTGGTCATGACGCTCAGGCCTCCGCAGGCTCCGAGCAGGGAGATGAGAACGAGACCCCGTGCGTTCAGTCGATTCATAGAGTAATGATAGATAACGTTAGGTAGTATTGTCAATAGATAAAACTGCTACTAAACGGTACTGGTCGCTATTGTGCTCCGTGCGTGGGATGAGGTCGATGGATCATGTGAGAATGAGATGAACCGCCTACCAGACCCCGACGCATCGAGGTGGCTTGTGGTAGAATCTTCCCACGTCTGTTGGAAGGAGAGAGCCATGGGTGACCCGCAGAAGCTGTTGACGCTCAAAGAAGCTTCCGAGATCCTGCATGTGAACCCGGAAGTGCTTCGCCGCTGGCTTCGCGGCGGACGTGTGAATGGTGTGAAAGTTGGCAGTGACTGGCGTATCAGCCAGACGGAATTGTCGAATATGCTTCGGCCCGCTCGTTTTGCCTCGGCACCCGTCGTTGACGGCCCGAAGATGTGCATCAAGTCGCCGAAATGGCTCGAGTATTCCGGGCTTCCGAAACAGCTCAACGACGAGATCGGGCCCGAAGCCTGGCCTCTCCTGAAAAAGCTGGTCGAAATCGATTTCGAGAAGGAAGACGATGAAGACCGGCGAATCCCTCTCGATACCGAGGATCTCTCCGAACGCACCGGATATTCGAACCAGATTGTCGAACGGACCCTCGAGCAACTTGCCGACAGACAACTGCTCTCGATCTCAAAACAGCGTGGCGGCTCACGGCATATCGAGATCCTGACGCCACTCCGCACGCCGCGGATGATTCTGGACATCCCGTTCAAAAAGGGCGGGGTGCAGGACGCGCCGTCAAACGCTCTCAAAAACCGGTGCATGCGTCGGTATCTGGAAGCGCCCGCGGGCAGCCGACGCTCGAAAAAATAGCATAAATAATAGAATGCCGACTCTCCAGCCGGGGACTGAAAACTCCGCATTGCTCGGCAGCCGTCGACCCGGATGGGCATTCTGCCTCCTCGCCGTTCTGGCGATCGGCCTCTGGATCGGTCTGATCGGCCGTGAACTGTGGCGCCCCGAGGCGCGCGTCATCTTCAGAGATTCGAACCTGATGGGGCTTCCGAACCTGCAGTATCTCGGAGAAGCCATCCGCGAAAGGTTCATTCCCTGGGTGCATCCCCGCCAGGGCTGCGGCACGCCGTTTCTCGCCGATCCCCAGTCGCAGGCGATGTACCCGCCCGCCTGGCTCTTCGCCCTCTTTCCCGAGGAAGCGGCGTTCAAGCTCCAGCAGTTCGTCCACCTCCTCTTTCTGGGAATGGGATTCGCGCTGCTGGCCTGGTTTCGAGGCGTGCGCGCGGTCGGGGCCATCTGCGCCGGCATCGTCGGCGTCTCGGCCCAGTGCACCCTCGTCCAGCTCGAGTGGCTTCCGACGCTGGCGGGAACCGCCTGGGTGCCCTGGGGGCTGCTCGCGGCGATGTCAGGCGCACCCGGGTGGTGGCTGTTCTGCCTTGCGATGATGATCTTTTCAGGCTACGCCTATCTCTGGGTGATGACGCCCGTCCTCGCGGCGGCCGGAGTCCTTCTTGCCCCGCTGCCGGAGCGTCGCCGGTTCCTGCTGATGGCGCTCCTGCTGCCGGCCGTGACGGCACCCTGCTGGATGGGCTACTTCTCGTTGACCGGAGAAGCGAAGCCTCATGGGCTGACCGGCGACCGGGTGTTCCCCATTACCGGGTTCGAGCCGTGGCACCTGTCGTTTTTCCTGATGCCGCGCGGGATCGCCCCCTACGAATTCGTTCATGCCGACGGCCGCATCAGCTCGTTTCCCGTCGAGTCGGACGTCGCCTGGAGCCTCTTCTGCTACTTCGGGGTCGTTCCCCTGATCCTTGGCCTCTATGCGGCATGCCGCCCGACGAGGGAGCGGGCCGCCGTGGTGTTGATGGGGGCCGGCGGGCTGGCGATGGCGTTCGGTCTCGGATGGCTCGGAAAAATCTCGGTCCCGCTGAACCAGGCGATCCATCATCCTGCCACGTTCATCCAATTGTTCGTCTGGGCCCTGTTGTTCGCATGGCCCGTCGGCTGGCAGCTGCTGGATGATCCCGAGCGGATCCGGATGTCCCGGACGCCTGCGGGAGCATGGCTCTGGTTCGGCCTCGTCGCGGCGGTCGCGGTCGCCGGTCATTTCCACCTGTCGGGACGGGCGCTCGAAGATGCGGCATCGACCTACTGGAACCAGTCGTTCAGGGTAGGCTGGCTTGGCTGGTTGATCGCCGGCGTCACCGCCGTTCTCGCCTGGGAATCGGCCAGGCTGCGGCTCGCCGCCGCCGGTCTGCTCGCGGTCGCGCTCGTCGACGTGTTCCTCTTCCTGCCGATGGTTTTGCCTATCACCGATTCTGCGCCGGTTTCGACACGAATCACGGAGGGAATTGACGGGAGTTCCGGCAGACTGCGCCTTCAGAATGACTACGTCGACCGGTATCTCGACAAGGAACATCTGGCGCAGGCGAAGGTCGACGAGCATCTCAGGTGGAGCGTCAGCGTCGGGTATCCGAACCTGTTTTCCCGCTTCGGGATATACCAGATGGATGTCTACAATCCGCCGTTCATCCATGACACGCTCGTTCAGTGGACGGCGAGACTCGATGCGGCTTCCGGAACGGCCGAGGTCGAAGCGCTGAGGAGATTGTCCGGTGTAAGATATATAATGACGACGATAGATATGTCGGCCTACGGCTGGAGAGAGGTCGCGGTGAGACCCGCGCCTGTCGGGAGCTGGACGGCGAGGCTGTATGATGCCGGTCCCGCGCCGGGAGCCGTTGTCATGAGTCGAACCGCCCTGGAGAACCTCGATGCGGGCCGGTCGCCCGCGTCTTCCGATCTCGTGCCCGTCGATCTGCGCTGGCAAAAACAGGATGCAGCGGCAGTGCTTCCGGCCGGCGACGCGCTTCCGGCTGAAGCCGTGCTGTTCGTGCCGGTGACTCCCTGGGTCGGATGGCGCCTCTTCCTCGACGACGGCCTCGTTTCGCCGATCGCCCGGGGAGACCGGTTCGGGCTGGCCGTTTCCCTCCCCGCCGGAGTTCGTGCGGTCCGGCTGCAGTTCCGGCAACCCTGGGCATACCACGCCCTCTTCGCGATGTTCCTCGGCATCGCCGGTGCCTGGGTCGCGTGCAGACGGGAAATGGGAAATTTCGTCACGAACGGATGATATGACGCGAAAAGGTGTATACTCCCGACAACATTCCCTTCTAAGGAGCAGAGCATGTCCGTTGACAAGCAGATCCTCGAGAAGATCTCCACGTATTCCGAGTATGCGATCCACCTCCAGCGCGGTCTTGTCGCGCACCCGGCCGTCTGTCCCGAGAACGGCGGCGAAGGCGAGCTGGCCAAGGCCGAATGGCTCCAGGGCGAACTCGCGAAACTGAAGTTCGACGAGATCAAGCGGTACGACGCCCCCCACGCGAAGGCGAAGGGCGGGGTGCGGCCGAACATCGTCGCCCGCTATAAGGGGACGAAGTCCGACCGGACGTTCTGGATCATGACCCACCTCGACGTCGTCCCGCCCGGCGAACGTTCTCTCTGGAACACCGATCCCTACCAGCTTCATATCGACGGCAACAAGCTGTACGGGCGCGGCACCGAGGATAATCATCAGGGGCTGGTCGCCAGCCTGCTGTGCGTGCGCGCCCTCATGGAGTGCGGCGTGCGCATGCCGTTCGACGTCGCCCTCCTGTTCAACGCCGACGAAGAGACCGGCAGCGAATACGGCGCGCATTACATGGCCGAGAAACACCCGGACGTCTTCGGCAAGAACGACATGTTCATCGTCCCCGACGGGGGCGCCGCCGACGCCTCGCTCGTCGAGATCGCCGAAAAGTCCATCTGGTGGCAAAAAATCCGCACCCAGGGCAAACAGTGCCACGCCTCGATGCCGCATCTCGGCCGCAACGCGTTCCGCGCCGCGAGCGAGTTCGTCGTGAAGCTCGGCAGCCTGTACAAGACGTTCAAGGCGAAGGACAAGCTGTTCGATCCGCCGATGAGCACCTTCGAGCCGACCAAGAAGGAAGCCAACGTGCCCAACGTCAACACCCTGCCCGGCGACGACGTGTTCTATCTCGATTCCCGCATACTGCCCCAGTATCCGCTGGCCCAGGTCGAGGCAGAGATCAAACGGCTCGCCGCAGAGATCGAGAAGAAGTTCGACGTGAAGATCAGCTTCGAAGACCTCCAGCGCGCCGAGGCGGCTCCGCCGACTCCGGTCGACGCGGCGATCGTCGGCGCCATGATCAAGTCGGTCAAGAAGATCTACAAGGGCGCGAAGCCGAAGGCGAAGGGAATCGGCGGCGGCACGGTCGCGGCCGTGTTCCGCAAGATGAATCTGCCTGCCGTCGTCTACTCGAAACAGGACGAGACGGCTCACATGCCGAACGAATACTGTATCCTCGACAATCTGATCGGCGACGCCAAGGTGTTCGCCCTCACCATGCTCGAGATGGAAAAATAGTTTCAAACATACAGAACCGGCCCGTCGCTCGAATGACGGGCCGGTTCGTTCGTACTCTCGGTATGGGCCTCATCCGGAGAATATCTTCGTCGATCGCCTGTGAAGCCCTTGGAGCAATGGACGAAAAGAACGACCCCGAGCCTGGCAGGCGCGGAGCCGTACGAGAGGAGCCGCCGGGCAGGCGCGCCCGGCGGGCTCGGGAATCAATCGAGAGACTGGCTCAGAGAGTCGGCGAATGCTTTGAGAGCTTCGAACCCGGCCGGGATGATGCCGGCTTCCTGTTTCGGATTCGGCGTGGCCTGGATGGTGATGAATTTGATGAAATCGGCCAGCGCCAGCTTTGCCGTCTCCGGATCGCCGGCTTCGTAGGCGATCCGAATCGCGTCGATGTGGTCCTGCGTGGCCTGGCAGATGCCGTGGTTTTTGAACCAGTCGGCGTTGAGAGGCATATCGAAAGAGATGGGGGGGACGACGGTGACGTTCAGCTCGGCGGTTTTATTGGCGACTCTGCAGGTCACAACGCCTTTCCAGACCGTTGCGGGAGCCGAGAATGCGGTGCCGGAGACGTATGAACCGGTCCAGATGATGGCCAGCGTCACGCGACCGGTGGTGCCGTCGGGGCGTGTGGCGGTCACTGCAACCGATCCCAGGTCGAACACCTGGTTCGTTTTGAGGGTGACGGCCGCCGGATCGAGAGAGATCGAAACGGCGGTGATGTTCAGGGTGAGAGCATCGACAAAGGATTTCAGCTTCTGATACGTCTCTTCGGGAATACCCTTCAGGTGCTGGGCTTCAAGATAGCCGGCGAACTCTTGCAACGCCGTGAGAGCCGTGTCGTAGGCTTCCTGATCGTAGGCGGTCACGACCGCGTTGAAGTGGGCCTGACAGCTGTTGCGCAGGTTCTCCTTGATGAACGGCAGCGCGGCGATGTCTATCCCGTAGGCCACGATTCGATCAACGCCGGTCTCTTTGGGAGCGGCTGTACCGGCAGCCATGACGAAAGAACCGTTTTCCGAAATGCTGGAAGCGACCGGGGAAACGCCGTTGCCTCCCTGGCCGCAACCGGTCAGGGTGCAAGCGATGCATACGAGCACAAGGGCATTGAAAAAACGCTGAAATTTCATGAAATCCTCCAAAAGACAGGTTGAATGCTCTCGGCAAGGCAAGCAAACATCGTGCCAAGTAAATGTATCGACATCTTCAGAACAGTTCTGCAGGACTGCCAAATTCTAGGCGTCTCCTTGCCGAAATCCTGTTGTGCCTTCATCAAGATTGGGTTTCCAAAGATTGTGTAATCCGGTCATCGGCCACTGATCGCCGTGCCCCGAATCTCATCATGCCTTTCTGGTGATGTTGGCCGAGAGAGGTGTATCACGAAAGGGGACACGCAATTGCCTTTTGGTGCGCAGGAAGCCCTAGCGGCAGTTCGGAAAAAGTTGCCGGGTGAGCTGGAAGGCGTTTTTCACGGGCTGAAGCTTATCGAGAATCAGGCCTTCGGTGGCGGCGGCGGATTGAAATATCTTCGGATCGAGCCAGGCGCCGGTGAAATCGACCTTTCGCAGACGTGCCTTGTCAAATCTCGTGCGATCGAGAATCGCGCCCTTGAACGACGCGCCGTCGAGAGTGGCGCCCCTGAAATCGGCGTATGTCATGCAGCTGTCATCGAAGCGGGTGCCGACCAGGCGGGCCTTTCGGAAATTGATGCCCGCAAAATAGTACCCCCGCAGATCCATGCCGGAAAGGTCGGTCCCTTCAAACGTTTCCCAGGCGACGGGCTTGTTGCGGACCTGTGTGTTCCAGTAGTCGCGGCCTCGGCTGAGAAGTTCAAGGTTCTTGCTGATCTCCGACCGGGTGGCCAGCCATTGTTGTAGATTATATTTAACAATATCATACCCAGCCGCAGAGATGAAAAAGACCGTGACGGCCGCCACGAACAGGCTGGCTTCCACGCCGTCCGGCGGCTTTCCCTGGGACACCTTGCCATTGGTGGCCATGACCACGGCCAGGAAGCCGCGCCAGAAGTCCATGATGGTCAGAGCCATCAGAGTGAATCCGACGCCATAGATATCCAAGAAGTCGCCGGGGGGTAAGTCCAGAAGCCTTTGAAGAAAGAGCATCAGTGGAAAGGCGAGGACGCTGAAGAGGACGACGAAGAACAATCCGCGCATAATCAGCTTCAACCCGTAGAAAAAGGTTCGGACGGGGGTGTTGATTTCACGGGCGGGTTCGGCGATCGGCACCAGTCGGTCGAGCCACTTGAACAGTTTGATGTTCATCGTAATCCCCTTTGAACTCAGAAGAAGAAGGAACGATGCAGGACTAAGCCCGGCAGACGCAAATGCATCGATATATAAATAATGAAATATATAAAATTCATCGCCGTCGGCTCCGAGAGAAAGCCTGGCTGGAGCTCGTCTGAAGATATCTCGAGTTTCGTTATTTGAGTTCGCCCGTGATCTCGAATTGCCCGACCGGAACGTCGAACAACAGGACTTTTGTCGGTTTTTCCATCTTCAAAACGGGGAAAAGATTTGATTTCTTGAGCGCAATTCCGAATGCTTTCAACTTTTCCGACGTCTGAGCGTAGCCTTTGATGGAAATTTTCCGGTCCAAATCAACCCTCACATGGGTAAACCAGACGCCATTGCTGGGATCAAGACCTGACTTCCTCGTAACGCCGGGGGTGAAGGAGCTGTGAGTGAAAAGCGTCGCCCATTCCTCGTTTGGAAATCTGGAAGGAGATTCGGGAGCTGGATTGGGAAATGAGATTTTCCCCAGGAGGATGGAAGAAAGAATCGGTTTGCCAAAGGAGGGGTCGGTTTCGGCCGAAACGGAAATGAACATCGAGCGAAATCCGAAGGCGCTTTCTTCCAAGATTCTGAAAACGACAGGAATTTGGTCGTCGATGGACGAAAAACCTGCCTCCAGCGGATAAGAGGTTTGTTCGCCGTCCTTGAGGGGAGGTGAAACCCTGAGATCCATGAGCCGCAGGTTTGCGCCATCGATTTTTGAGAACACCCCCCGCATGTGTCGCCAGAAACTGCTGGTTTCTCCGGAGCTCTCGATTTGGCCCGAAATGACGGGAATTTGAAATGTGAAGCTGACGACTCGAGCTCGTTGAAAAACCGATAAAGCCATCTTGGAGGAATTCGGGGCAAAAGCAGTTGCAATTTCTGAAAGGCGGGGCCAATCAATGGCATAGCCGGTCACGCTTGCCGAGCCTTCCTGGTCTGTCTGAACCGTCGTGAACCAGCCTTTGGCATCGGATGGCGGCTGCTCGCCTTTCTTGAACGGAGGATTGAACCCGCCGTACTCCAATATCCGGGAAAACAGAGCAAAAGAGAAATGGTCTTCTGGCTTCAATGGCTTCTCTTGAACATGTTCCAACACGATCATTCCCGACAGAAGAACGCTTTTCTGAGGATCGTTTTGTTGGCCTGCATCGGCTTTCAGGGATTTGATCCTGAAAGATTGCTCGCCGAGCTCGGCTTTGGCGCATTTTTCCAAGAGCGATTTTGTTTCGTCGGGATCCAGTTCGGTGAAACCGAGTTCGATCTTGGCAGAACCGCCTGAATCCGGCTTTAGAAGCACCTTCCCTGGAAATGAATCCGCAATCAGTTGTACTGCCTTGATTCGTTCGGTGTTTTGACAGTGCCCCGAATGCGGAAACATGAAGACGAGTGACAACGCGATACAAAGGAACCACGTTTTTCTTGTCATTGTTTCCTGCCTTTCTCCCGGCTTTTCCGCTGCATGAATGTTTCTTCGCTCTTCTCGGACCGCCATCTCTTTTTCACGATTCTGTATTCCTCCGCAACACAAGCCATTTCGACGTCCCCGTTCACGATGAGCCTGTCGAAGGGCGAGAAGCTCTCGTCTCCTTTGTCATCCTCAGGAATGGCTTCGACAAGCTCGGGGCGAAGGGCTGATTTTCCTTCTGGAAAACACAATAATATCTATCATGCCTGGGGATGTCGGGGCCAGAGAATAGTTGCGGCTGACGGACGACCGTGCCAGCCTCTCAAATGATGCGGTTTGCGGCGGTTTCGACGCTCAGCTTCGTCGAAAAAGGCAACGTGGAATCCCAGCTTCTCATCGAAGGCCGCCTCGGGTATCATCAGAACGGCTCATCGTGGTTTGGCGTGCCTGGGTGACCGCTTGGGATTTCTGTATCTTGCCAGGCGATGCCCTGAATTCCCGAGGAATCCGAGACTTCCGGGGGAGTTGGTCGAAGTTCACCATTGCTCCTCGTCACACGGTACACGACAATCGCTTGCATGCTCGATACCGTTCGTGCTGAGGCTGTCGAAGCACGAATGCTCTCGCCCTTCGACAGGCTCAGGGCGAACGGGGGCACCTGGTGATGCGGATACTATACATATTGCTCGTGATACTTGTCGCCTGATATATGAGACGCATGGTGAAGCATGCGGCGGAAAGGAAATGCCATGGATACGAATCGTACGGTTGGGGGGATCATGGTTCTCGCTCTTGGGTGCTGGCTGGCGATCTTCTTTTCGGTGACCCTTCTCGGCGCGGGGTTGACGCTCCTGAATCAAGTCAAGGGGAATCCCAACCAGGACTTCATGGGGACGGGCGTTGACATGAGTGGGTTCCTGAAGGCCGTTTCCATGTGGGGGCGGCGTGGAGTGAACATCGCGGAATCTCCGGACATCGGAGCTGTCGACGCGCTCTTACGGATCATATTGGGTGTCAGCTGTGCCTGGTTTGGATCAATGATCCTGGCTTTGGATTCCTTGGAGAAGCGCCCCCAGGCATGGTACGTGAAGATCGCGTTCCCCGTCTTTCTTGCAGGTTTCTTCCTCTCCCCGTCGTTCCGGGCCACCCTTCGATTCCTTTGGGAGATCCGGGGCCATCTGGCTGGAATCTTCTCGCTGACGCTCTATCCTGTCTTGTACCTGGCCGGCCTTGGACTGGCGTGGCGGATGGTCGAACGCGCGGGGAGTGCCGTCATCCCGTATTTCAAACGATGAGTCGTCCTTCTGCCGGGAGCGGGATGCGTGTTCAGACGTTCGACGGAGTGTCCGTCGAGAGATGAAAATAATAAATCATAAAGGATATAACATCTGATATATGCGAGCCGGAGGCGGTTTCGTCGGAGAGGACGATGCCGTCGAAACCCGCGGTGAAAATGTCATGAAGATGCACGATCTCGCTTCTCGAGGGCAGGGGGGAGGCGGCCATCGAGCCGAGCACTTCACCCGCCAGTATTTTCGGCTTGTGCAAACGTGAAAATGCTGCGATATATTTTGCCTGAAGGCGGCCCAGGTAGCGCAGATCCGCTTCGGCGCCGAGATCGCCGCGGCAGAGCCAGGTTTCGTCGAACAGGGCGTCGATCTCCGCGAGCCGATCGAGGGCCGCGGGACGTTCGATCTTCGCGATCAACCTGCGGTTTCCAAGAAGGGGCCTGAACAGGCCGGCTTCGCTCCCGTCGAGGACGAACGAGACCGCGTATTCCACGAAGGGAAATTCGTTTCCGATTCGGATTGCTTCGGTATCGCGCGGAGAAAGCCGGACCAGTTCGTAGACGCGGTTCTCGCAGTTGAAGCCCTTGTTCGAGCTGAGCGGCCCCGACCGGACGCAGTCGGCTTCGAACGAGCCGGGGCCGTTCCGGCCGGTGATGCGCAGAATGACCCTGCGGTCGTTCAGATGCACCACGTCGCCGACGGCGGTCTTTTCGAACACGCTCTCGTGTGGGACGGGAATGACGGCCGGTGCGTCGGAGGCATCGGCAAGCCTCAATTCGACCCGTGCCGGAACGCCGGAGACCTCGGGATACCGGCCGATGCGCACCTTGGCGCCCTGCAGGTCGAGAACGACCGGCAGCACACGCCCGGTGTCGTGGAAAACACGTCCGATTCCGGACAGGCTTTCCCTGAGCCGGTCGCCCGACATGTGCGAGGTGTTCAGCCGGAACCGCGTCGCGACGCGCCCGAGAGCGGCCACCATCTCGGGAGAGGACGATGCGGGGCCGATCGTGAGGATGCGTTCGGCGTCGGACGGGTTACGCATGTTCCGCTTCCGGCGCCGGCGCGGGTCCGGCGGCCAGAACGGTGGCGGCCTGGACCCGGTACAGCATTAGGGAGCCGACGATGTAGCAGGCGATGAGCAGATACTGGACCGCCGTGAGACCGACGAGGTTCAGAAACGTCCCTTGCAACCAGGCGATCGCCGTGAGGCCGGCCCAGGCGGTGAGCGTGTTGAGGCTGCCGAACACCGTCTTGTTCTGGGCCTGCGGAAACATCTCGGGCAGGGTGATGACCATCGCCATGCAGTAGATGCGATCGAGGATCATGAACAGGGTGATTAGGGCCAGCGCCGCCCCGTAGGGCAGGTCGCCGGTGATGAAGACGGGAAAAATGACGCCTGAAGCCACGAGGCTGCCTGTGAAGGTGAGCGCATGGCCGAGCCTGTTCCGGATGGCGGGAACGACGAAGTTGATCACCGCTTCCCCGAGGCCGATCGCGAACAGCGCCTTGCTGATGCTCGCCAGATCGAGTCTGTAGTGGGTGATGAACCAGATGCCCGCGACGCAGTAGAAGCCGAAATAGCACATTCTATTTATTGTGAATCCGATATAATACTCGGCCGCCTTCGGAATGCGGAACGCCTTGACGTAGTCCATGAGCATGCCGCCGACCGAGAGCGGTTTCTTCTCCTCGCTGTCTCTGGAACGGAGCGACAGGACGAGAACGACCCCGGCGACGGCCATGATGGCGCCGAACAGCCAGAAGGAATACTGCCACGAGAGGGCGGGGGCGGCCGCGCCCGGCGACGCCTCGGCGGGCAGGACGGTCCGGGCGGAAACGGCGTGGGCCGTGAGCATCCCGACCAGCGGCACGCCGAGGGCCGTCGCCAGGGGCCGCGCCGACATCAGAACGGCCATCATCGCCTGATAGTGGCTTTTCGGCACCCCGTAGAAGGTGATCCACCACATGCAGGCCGCGATGGTACCCGACGAAAGACCGAACACGAGCCGTGAGAGCTGGGCGAGCATCATCGAGTTCGTCGAGAGGAAAACGGCAAGGCCTGCCAGCAGGCCGCTGGTCGCCGTCGCGAGCAGGGTCGGCACCCGGAACCGAGTCGTCAGGGCCGGTCCCAGCAGGACGCCGGTCACGGTGCCGATCGTCGCCCAGGAGATCAGCAGCAGCACCCGGTTCATCACGACCCCGAAGTGCCTCGAGAGTTCGGCGACCATCGGGGAGATCGCGCTGTCGATCGTCGAAAAGCCGAAGATCAGCAGAAACGACGAGACGACGACGAGATGGTTCTTCACGAAACCCGTTCCTTCACGGCAAGATCGAGGGCGTCGACCTCGCGACGGTCGGCTGCGAACACGGCGATGCCCGCCTTGCCGCCGTCGGGGGGCAGGACGATGACCGCCCCGGCGTCGCGGGCCGCGGGGGCGATCAACAGGGACGCCGCCCGCTTCGACAGTTTGCCCGAAAGGGCCGCGTGCAGACCGGCGAACGTTGCGTACTCCTCACGGACGGGGAGCGTTGCGAGGAACCGGACGTGGAGGGTGCCGCGGGAAAGCCCGGTGAGACGCGTTCCCAGGTCGATCAGGTGCGAAAAGCCGTTGTGCCTGAAGTTCGACTCGATCAGCACGGCTCGCCTCACCCCGTCTCCGTTGCGAACGATGCCCCAGTCGAGGTTGAGATACCCGCGGGCGCCCAGCTGGTAGGCGGCCCGGCCGAACGCCAGGCTTTCCGCGCGCACCTGGTCCGCGATGTCCGGATCGGTGAAGGGATACGAGAAGCCGACCCAGCCTCCGTTTTCGAGGATTTGCTCGTCGATCCCGACGAATTCGGGGCCGTGTCGCTCGATGTCGACCAGCGAGCCGAGCGTGCTCTCGAGATCGAGCCGCGGCTCGACCAGGATGCTTCCGCCGGTGTACCAGTCGTCGATCCGGGAAAGCAGGTCGGACGGCGTTCCGCACAGGTTGCCGACCCCGCCCGCGCTCTGCACGTTGCGGAGCATGAGCTCCCCGGCATGGAACTGGGAGGCGCTTCTGATCGCCCTCCGAAGCCCGGCGGCATCGTCGGCGACGACGCCGGGAACGGTCTCGATGCCGAGATGGCTCGCGATGCGCTTGCACTCGAGCTTGTCGTTGAGCTGATGCGACAGACCCTCTTCGATCAGGACGTCGTGCGTGGGATTCGCCGGAACGCCGATCGCGGCGGCGACCCGGAGCGTGTTTGTCGTCTGAATGTACGGCTCCAGCATCCAGTCGCCGCCGCGGCACAGGTCGCGCGCCTTTTCGATCAGCGCGGCATCGGCCATGAACGCATCGGCCAGAAGGAACGGTCGCGGGGTGACCGACGGAAACAGGACCGGCAGGGTCGAGGTGAAGCCGCTGACGGCGGCGGCGTAGGCAACGAATCGCGGGTCGACCTCGTTCCCGACGATGACCGCGTCACCAGGCGCCGCATGGAACAGGAACCGCGGCGTCCAGACGCTGACTTTCGACATCAGGTCGCCGGCGTCGGCCTGAAACGACTCTCCGAATACTTCCTCGATATTCGCAAACCAGAGTTTAGGCATAGAATGTCCCGTCGCAGACCGGGCATGTTGCGCGGTCGATCCGAAGTCCCTTGCTGGCGCTCTTCAGCCCGCACAGGACAAAATCGAAACCCAACTCCCGCAGCAGACGCGAATACAGATCCACGATGCACTGCTTCGCTTCGGGTTTCAGTTCGATGTAGGTCGTTTCCCCCTGTTTCGGCAGAAGCTGGCGGGACGCGTCGACGGCAAAGTGAGACAGGATGCGTTCCGTATACTCGCTTCCGATGCGCTTCCGCATGTCCCCGACCATCGGTTCCGTCAGGAGGAGGGTGGAAAACATCACCCTCTCGAGGCCGTTCGACTTCAGCGTGTTCAGCAGTTCGCGCACGGCCGCCTCGTCGTCCTCGAGACCGGGCACGATCGGGTCGATATGCACCGTGACGCGCACGCCGAGAGCCTGGAGTCGAGTTGCGGCGCGAAGCCGGTCCGCCACGGGGGCGATGTGCTGTTCGAGCGTCACGGGAGCCGCCGGCTTGAATACCGGGTTATACGAAAACTTCGCGTTGTGTGCTCCCATGATCTCGATGCAAGCCGCATCGGGCAGACCCTTGGTCGTGACGATCGCCCGGTCGATCGGGGACTCGGCGAGGACCTGGAGGATTTTCGCCGCCAAACCCGACGCCACGTAGCGCGGGGTGAACACATCGGTGTAGCGCGACAGCTTCAGGATCTTGATCTCGCCCTGGGCCAGCCTGTCGCGGATATCCTCGACCAACGCCCCGGATTCCTCGAGGGGAAGGGGCTTGTCGAAGCTCGTGCCGAGTTCGCCGAGTTTCGCGGTCACGGCGGAGCGGTACCGTGCGTAACAGTAGTCGCAGTCGTGCTCGCAGCCCGCCCAAGGCTCGAGATAGTGATACTTGCCGTACCAGCAGGTGCCGAGACAGCCGGGGGTGAACAGCGCAATCCTTTCCGTGTCCGTCATTCCCTTTGCCTTATCCTTCCTTGATTGCCGTCAGATGACTGAGAAAGCAGGTTCTGCGGCGTCGCTCCGCGATGCGGAAACCGCCGGCGCGCAATGCCTCTTCCCATGCGTCGATGCCGGTCGCGAATTCCTCCCTGAGAGTGATCAGAACGTCCTCCCGAACCTTCGACCACCGCTCGCCATACCACTGCTCCGCATCGGCGAGAACCTGAGCCATGTTCTCCCCGAGCCTGCTCCGGGGAAAATCGAAGACCGCGTCTTCGATGACGAATCTCGAGCCCGGAGCGAACCGTTTTCCGACCAGGGCGAAAAAGTCGAATTTCTCGGGGTCCGTCAGGTGGTGAAGCGCCTTTCGGGAGGAGCCTCGGGTAAAGGTCTCGCCTTCGAGGCGGCAGTCGAGAAAAGGCAGTTCCAGAAGCTTGACGTTCGGATACGTCTCGAGTCGCTTCCGGGCGATGTCGAGCTGCTGGCGCGCGATGTCGACGCCGACGGCGCGCCGGCAGAGCTTCGCCGCGATCGACAACGCCGAGCCGTTCCCGCAGCCGAAATCGATGAAAACGTCATCGGGACCGAGTTCGAGGGGGGCGAGATACTCGAGGATTTCCTGCTCGTCGAAGGGAAACAGGGTGTTGTAGTGCTCGACGAGCGCGCCCGATTTCCAGACGTCCGGGGCGTCTGTTCCCATCGCCAGTGTTCCTTTCCAAATATATTATATAGTATATAAACCGACCCGGCGACAGCCGGGGTGCCTGCGGAACATGATGATATCACACCCCCCTCCGGAGCGCCACCGGCGCGGATCGGGAACGGGCCGGCAAACGAGGGGGTCTTCCTCGGGACTCACCAGCTCCTCAGGAGGCGGTCTCCTTCAGATAACGCGAGAGCTCGAGATAGGCCTCGGTGAGCTCCTGGCAGAGGCGCGTGGCGGTTTCGATCTTCTCCGGCTCGTTCCCATACCGGTCGGGGTGATACCGCATCATCATCTCCTTCCAGGCCCGGCGGACGGTCGCGAGATCCGAGCCGGGCGGCAGTTCGAGGCGGCTGTAGCACCGCCGAAGGCGCGCGTCGAGGGGACGGCCCGGGCGGCGATGGCCGGCCGAAGCGCGGTCGGCATCTTCCTCTTCGTCCGGCCATGGAACATCCCCGTTTTCGAAATCGAGGAGAGAGCGGCCGAGCCAGGAGTTGACGTACGATTTGACCACCCGTAGCAGGCGTGACGGAATCCCCATGACGTTTTCCTCCGGATTCCTATGGTATCACGTGGCGAGAGAAAACCGGGACGCTCTGTTCGTTGTCGCACGCGCGGCATGTTTTTCTTGTCATGAGAGGAAAGAATGGTACATGATACCGGCATGCCGGTTCTCAAATACCAATTGAGCAGAGGATGGAGGAAAAAAAGATGGTAGCTGTCGGTATATTCGTTCTCGTTATAGGCCTTGCGCTGTTATACTGGCGTCATCTCGAGCAGATGAAGGTCGCACAGATCAAGGGCACCCGGACCTCGACGGCCCAGGAATTGAAAGACGGGGCCGTCTCGCCGGGGAAGGCGGTCGAGGTGAAGGGAAACATCCAGTGCGATTCCCCGCTGACCGCACCGCTTTCCGGCAAGCAGTGCGTCTGGTTCAGCTGCGAGAGCCGCGAGCGGATCGAGGTGACCTATTTCGAGACCAACCAGCAGACCAAGCAGCAGGAGCGCAAGACGAAGACCGAATACCGCGTCGTCCGTTCCGAGAAATCGATGGTCCCTTTCTGGATCCAGGACTCGACGGGCCGCGTAATGGTGCGGCCGGAAGACGCCGAGATCGACGGCATCACCGTCGTCGACAGGTTCGACCAGGCCCCGGCCTCGTCGATCGGCCAGGTGTTTGCGACCGGCGGCCTGATGGCCGGATACGTCAGCTCCCTGCCACAGCTCGACAACAACCATCGCATCCTCGGCATCGAGCACAAGGAAGTCATCTTCCCGGTCGGACAGCCTGGATACGTTCTCGGTGAACTTCATTCCGGCGGCGAGGCCCCGACCATCGCCAAACGGGTGAAGAGCGACGTCTCGTTCGTCATCACGACGAAATCCGAGGAGGAACTGGTCGCCGACGCCGAGTCGCGGGTCTTCTGGCTGCTCATCGCCGGCGGAGTCGTGTCCCTGTGCGGCGTCGCCCTCATCGTGAAGAATTTCATTCCCTGACCGCGCCGCGGGGGCGGTCCTGCTCTGGCCGTTCCCGCGCCGTTCCTGCTTGACCGGCCCTGTGTTCGCGTTTATAATGCCCCCTGTAGTAGAGATGCCGGAGAAAGGCCGTCGATTGCAGATCTCGTTCCACACCGACCGTGGCCTCGTTCGCAAGAATAACGAGGACAGTTCGCTGGCGATTCCTCCCTGGCAGGAACCGGCCATATCTGCCGGCGCATGCATGTTCGGCGTTGCCGACGGGATGGGCGGCCATGCGGCGGGCGAGGTGGCGTCGGGCCTCGCGACGGCGACGTTGAAGACGTGGTTGTCGAGCCAGCGTCCCGACCGTGTCGCGGGGCCGGCCGAGGTGGAAAGCGCCTTTCTCGAGGCCAATTTTGCGATCTGGGAGTATGTCAAGAAACACGCCGATTGCCAGGGAATGGGAACGACGCTGACGGCCGGGTTCATCTCGGATAACCGGATGATCCTTTGCCACGTCGGCGATTCGCGCGTGTATCTCCTTCGGAGCGGCCAACTGAAACAACTGACGTCCGATCACACTCTCGTCGCCGAGCAGGTTCGGGCGGGAAAACTCGACGAGGCGGCGGCCCGATGCCACCCGGCGAGGCACATTCTCAGCCGTGCGCTGGGCGTCCGGGAGTTCATCACGGTGGATACGACGGTCCTGGAACTGGCTGTCGGCGACACTCTGCTCTTCTGCTCCGACGGCATCTACGGACCCGTATCCGATGACATCATCCGGGAAGAACTCGCCCGCAGGCCGTTCAACGGCGCGGCGAAACGGCTCGTCGAGCTTGCCTGCAAAGGCGGCGGTCCGGACAACGCGACGGCCGTGGCCGTGCTGATCGACGAGCTTCCGGTATCGTATCCGGGCCGGTACTCGTGGCAGCGCTTCAGATCGATCCTCGGTGAGTGGGGAATACTCGGCTGACCGGGGTTCCGGGCGGCCGACGCGATACGACAGAAGAAAAAACATCCTGAGTGCAGGAGGGAAAAAGGTATGGACGCGGTAACTTTGATGATTATCGTTGGAGTGGTGGTGCTCGTCGCCATCGTGCTGGTGCTGCTCATGTCGAAAGACAAGGCGTCGCCGGGTGACGTGATGGGGGCCGGCCAGGCCGACGACGAACGGGCTGCCGTCGCCTCGAAGCGCTTCAAGCAGGTTCTTTCGGGGAACGACCTCCAGAACCAAATGAAGAAAGAGGAAGAGGAGCTCCTGACGAAATACACGTCCGGCACCGGCGAAGGCATCGCCGAGGTTGAGAAGCTGCTCGTTTCCGACCCGAACAACGTCGATCTTCTCGACTGGCTGGCGTTTATGTATTACAGCAACAACGAGACCGACAAGGCGATCGAGACCTACAAGCGCGCTCTTTCGATCAAGCCCAGCAACGAGAACCAGCATTACTATCTCGCCAACAGCTACTTCAAGAAGGGGATGCAGGCCGAAGCCCAGAAGGAATGGGCGGAAGTGATCCGCCTCAAGCCGGGCTCCAAGATTGCCAAAAACGCCCAGGAGCGCATCGACTTCGTCACGACCAAGAAGTGATCCATTTCTGACCGGGAGAACCGCTGAACGATGGCAATGATCGCCCCCCCCGAACTGACCCGCTACAAGCTCCTCGACCTGATCGGTTGCGGAGGGATGGGGTCCGTCTTCATCGGCATCGAGCTGAAGTCGGAGAAGTTCGTCGCCATCAAACTGCTTTCCCCGGAATGCGTGGAAGAGCCCGTCATTCTCGAGCGGTTCAAGCTCGAAGGGCAGATTCTCAAGGGGCTGAGCCACCCCAACATCGTGAAGTTCATCGAAGCCGGCCAGGAGGGCGATTACCACTACCTGGTGATGGAATACGTCAAGGGCCTTTCGATGGATGCCTTCCCGCGGAGCAACTCGGCGACGACGCTCGGCGTCAAGCAGTCCATACCGACCATCGAAGAATACCTGACGTTATTCATCAAATGCTTCGATGCCCTGGGATATGTTCACAAACAGGGGATCGTCCACCGCGACATCAAGCCGCACAACATCATCCTGACCGGGCCGGAATACTCCCCACGCCTGATCGACTTCGGCATCGCCAAGAAGCTCGATGAGTCCGGTGAATTCGATCAGCCGGGCGAAAAATTATATACGGTTGTCTATGCCAGTCCCGAGCAGCTGATGAACAAGCCCGTGGACCAGGTTTCCGACCTGTTTTCGTTCGGAGTGGTGATGTACGAGAAACTGACGGGCCGCCTTCCGTTCGAAGGAAAGAAGGAGATGGAAGTCTTCCTTTCCCAGACGAAATGGAACTTCCCTCCGCCCCGCCAGCTCGTTCCCGAGATTCCCCAGAAGCTCGAGCAGATCGTTCTCAAGCTGCTCTCCAAGGATCCGGCGAGCCGCTATCCGACGGCCGCCATGGTCCAGGGCGAGCTGGAGAAACTGCTCGAAATTCAGCGGACCGGCCGCGACGGCCTGAATCTCTCCGGCATCATCAGCGACATCCGCGAGACCGGATCCGCCATCTCGGCGACCCGGGGGTTCAAAAAACGCACCATCGCCGACGAGCAGATGCTCGTGAAAAAGGCTCGCAGCGAATACGTCGAGGCCAAGAACCAGCTTCGCGCCGCCACGCTCAAACTCCGCTCCGATCCCGAGCACGTCGAGCAGCTCAAGGCCGTGTGCGAACAGCTCAGGGTCGAATACGAGCGCCTGCAGGGGCAGCTCGCCATGGCTCTGGGATTCAAAAGTCAGCCGCTCGTCATCGATCGCTTCAATGCCATCCTCAAGCTCGAAACGGTGGCGTTCGAGAAGCGCGGCGTTCCCTTCAACATCAACACGATCGAGCAGAAACTCGCGCACTCCGACGGCTCCGACATCATCGTCGGCTCCATGAACTTCACCGAACGGGTGAAGCGTGTCTACTCCTTCAACCAGAAGGATTCCTACCTCGCCTGGGACGAATCCACCTGGTTTTTCAACGCGTATGACGAGAAGGATTTCCCGATCTTCGTCATGGTCGGCGATCCGGGCATGCCCCGGGCGCCGCAAGGCTTCAGGGGGTTCTTCTGGCCGTTCGAATTCCTGCTCGCCATCCACAAGCTCGGCCGGACCGGCGTTTCCATCATCGAGACGTTCACCGGCTGCGATCGCCGCGGCCAGGCCGTTTCCGCGCAGCACAAGGAGACGATCCTGTTCTCGAACAATCTTTTCGACGCGCTGAAAGAGCGCCTGACGAAGCTCGTTGCCGCAAAAAACGGGAATTGAGCGGGCGAGCGTGAACAGGGAGAACCGCCCCGCATGAACATCGATGCTTCGCTTCGCGAACGTCTGCAGGCGGGTCTGCAGAGGCTGACCCTCCTGTATGGGGAACTGGCCGACGATGGGCGCGATCTGCTTGCCCAGACCGAGTTTTCCCTCGACCGGGTGCTTCAGATGCTCGATCATCGCGACCTCGTGATCCAGGAAGTGCAGGCCATCGAGCTCGAACTCGTTTCGGCCCTCGGCGCCGCAGGTTCCGAGCATGCCGTCGCTGGACTTCTGCAGGTCGTGAAGACCCTCGAATCGGGCTCCCTGCCGGCCCTCGAAGATGCCGCTCGGTTCAGGACAGCTCTGGCAGCCCTCGTCGACGTCGACGAACTGGTCGCGAAGCGCCTCCGGGAGGCCCGGAGCGATCTCGAAGCGGAAATAAAGCGATTGCGGCGCAGCTCGAGGCTCGTTCAGGGATACCGCCCGGCAAACCCGACGGGAAGCGCCTTCATCGACAAAATAAAATAGACCGGAAGAAGTGGGGCCGATATGAGAGACGGAACGGAAATCACGAAAAAGTGGTCCGGAGCGCTGTTCGTCGCATTCCTGGCGATGACCGGCCTGGTTCCTCCGGCGGGCGCCCGACTCGATGCGGTCGAGACGACGGCGAGCGGGACGACGAAAGCCGTGAAATCCGGGCATGTCCGCTTCGGAGACCTGTATGTCGCGGGAATGGCGGCCCTGCTTCCGGGGGGCGGCACGCTCGAAGCTCCCGGCGGCAAGCCCCGCGTTTCGGGAAAAACCCTGCGGTCCGACCTGCTCATTCCGAGCGGTTCGCTTGTCTCGACCGGCGCGGACGAGACCGCCCGTATCAGGCTCGGCGAGCGCTCCCTGTTGCGCGTCCGCCCGAACTCGGCTCTGCGCATTTTTTCCCTGCGTCTCGAGCTGGTGCGCGGTGAACTGTGCGTCCAGCAGGGTAAGACGATCCTGCCTCTCCGCATCCAGGCCGCCTCGTCGACGATCGATCTCGAACGCGACTCCGCCGCCGATTTCTTTCTCTCTGAGGACGGCCGCATGATCGTGACTGTTCAGGCCGGCACCGCAAAAGTCGCGGGGGAAAGTGACGCGGTTGTCGCCGGACAGCGCGTCGAGGTGAGGAGCGGCACGGTGGTGACCGATCCGCCCGTCGCCCGCCTGGCCGACTGGTTCGCCTATGCGGAGAAAACCGGCGTCCAGGAGTATACCCCGCGGCTCGGCCTGGATATCGGAGACGGTGCCGACGACGCCCCGTCTGCCCTGACGCCGGGCGGCCAGGAGCCGACGGGCGGCGAACCCGTGCGCCCAGATGACACCAGTGGCGAGCTCGTTCCCGGTTCTCCGCAGACGCCTTCCGACGTTCTGCAGGATCACTTCCTCGAGGACTCCGGCCGGTGAGTATACAAAAATTCGTCTATATCCTGGTCGTCGTCGGTCTCGCGCTGGGCGGCAGCGCGCCGGTTTTCGCGGCGGGTGACCGGAACGAGAAGATCCAGAACATCTATTTTCAGGCACTCCAGGCGCTCGAGGAGGAGAACCACCTCAAGGGCGTCCAGTTATACTACCGGTTTGTGATCCTCGGCGGAATTCCCGTGTCGAAGGCCGTTCGCGCCCGCGATCTGGCGCGTGCGATGAGCAGTTTCAAAAAAGAAATCGCCGAGGGGCGGAACAGCAACAGAACCGAACTCGGAATTCTGCTCATCGACCGGATCATCGAGCGGTTCGACAGGGCTGAGCAGCGTCTCGATCTTCTCCGTGAAAAACACCCCTCCTCGGTTCTGCTCGCGTTCCTGCGGGGAGAGGTTGCCCTTGCGCGCGGCGACGAAACGCTCGCGATGAGGATCTTCGGGACGATGAACCGTCTTCCGAATCCGCGCGGGTTTCCTGCGCTGGCCGACTATCTTCTCGACCAACGGGGCAGGGGAAAAAGCGCTGATCCGGCCGCTCGCCGGAAATTCTTCATGAAGCTCGCCTATCGACGCTGGGATGAATCCGACTTCGAAGGCGCCGGCGCGATGTTTCGCGCGCTCATGAAGGAGTATCCGCTGGATCCCGAAGCGCCGCGGGCGCTCATCGACCTTCTCCTACAACAGGACAAGACGGACGAAGCCGTGAAGATTCTCGACGGGTGGAAGGGGCAGGCAGACGAGCCGCTGATTCCTCCGTTGCCTCTCGCGCGCATCCGCTACTCTCAGGGTCAGTATGAAGAGGCTCTGGCCCTGCTGGTGCCTCTGCAGGAAGCCGACCCTCAGGACGCGTATCTCAGGCTGCTGGTGGCCGAGAGCCTGTACCAGTTGAACCGCCATGCCGAGGCCGCGCCCCATTTCATGGAACTCGCGCGTTCGGATCCGAAGAACCAGGGCTTCCTTCAGCGCCTCGTCATCTGCTCCGAGGCGGCGGGAAGGCGCGCCGATCCGCTTCCCCTGCTCGAAGCATACGTGCAGGAAAACGAACGGGATTCGGCGATGCGGTTCGAACTCGCCTCGCTGCTGATCCGCCTGGATCGCCTGGATGAAGCCCGCCTGCATTTCAACGTGCTCAGGGAGTTCGGAAATCCTCTCCAGAAGGAAGCGCTCGAAAAAATCGCCGCCATCGACCGCGCGAATTACGAGCGGATGATGAGCGCCTCCGCCGCGAGCGGAAGCGGCGGCGAACCGGACAAGGGCGAGCATCGGGTTTCCCAGCAACCCGACGATCTGGCGGCGACGGAGCCGGTGATCGGCGCGGCAGGCGATGCCAGCCTTGCCGAGGAAGAGCAGATCCGGCGGATGAAAGAGCTTTTCAAATAGTGCTGTATATATAAAAATCAGTAATACGTCCTGTTCCAGTGCGGATGGTTGATGTTCTGGTTCGCCACGGAACTCGAGAGGGTGGATGTCAGTTCCAGCGTATTGCGGCCGTCGGCGGTTTTTTTCGGATCGGCGTCGATGACGAGTTTCACCAGGAGCATCGGAACGTCGGGGTTCAGGGGATGGCCGTACAATTCGAACCGCGCCCCCTTGATCGCCGGGAAGACCAGTTCCCTGCCAGCGCTCAACCGGACGAGACATTTCCGCTCGGGATCGATCAGGTAATTGACTTCTTCCAACGTCGGACTCGGGCTGGCGTCCGGCGTGTCGAACGTCTGCCGGAAAAAGTGGATCTCCGAGCCCGATACCAGGATCGGCGTCGTGCCGTCGCCGGCGAAGGCGCCGGCTTCGACCGCCGGCCGCTGCATGGCGCTTCTCTTCTTGGCGAGGGGCGTGGAGCCGGGGATGCGCGGGACGGCGCACCGGAAATCCCGTCGCAGGTAGTTGATGGCGTGCCGGGCGCCCTGCAGCTCCTGCAGATCGACCGAGCCGCGCGAACGCTGGTTGCCGATGAAGCTGAACACCTTGTAGGCGATGAGGAAGAGCCCGACCATCAGGACCAGGCCGATCATCGTCTCGACCAGCGTGAAACCGGTTGTTCCGAATTTCCTGCGCGACGTTTTCATCTCAATACGGCTCCCGTTCGTTGAACACGACGGCCGGAAGGGACAATTTGCGCATTCGCTCCGGGTCTCCGCCGATGGCTTCGATTTTGTCCGGCTTTTTGCCCTCGTTCCAGAACACCTCCACGATCACCTGCTTCAGGAACCGTGAGTTCGGGATGCCGCTTTCCGCCGGTTTCATTTTGATCTTCCGGTAGAAATATGCATTGGTATATTGATCAGGATATGTTTTATCCGCCGGTTGCCATGCGGCCGCCGGGTGCGCGGGCAGGGGAACGGATTTCCCGGTCGCCGGGTTGACGAGCGACCCTTCGAACATCTGGAGCTTGGCCGGCGTGAGTTCTTCGAACGGCGTCGACTGGATCAACTCGATCGTTTCCTGGGCTATCTGGAGCGCCCGGAGGTAATTCTCCGCCTTGCTGGTTTCGGCCCGGGTGGATGCGGCGAAATAGATCAAGCCGCCGAAACAGACCAGGCTTATGGCAAAGGCCACGACCACTTCGACGAGGGAAAAGCCGCGTTGCGGGATTCGTCGAATCATCGGATGCCTCCCGTCTTACCGGAACCCGGCGTGGGGGCATCATGCATCGCCCCCGATTGAGGGGCCGTCTCCCTGAGTTCCCGGATGCGCTCGACCGCTCGTCTTGTCGCGTCGGGCGCCTGAGGCAGGAAATACGCGTCCGGCAGTTTGTGAAAATCGCGTGAGATTGGCCTTGGCGGGATACCATCCGCGGGCAGAAACTCGGTCGCACCGGGCCTGAGTTGCCCGATGGCTGATGTGCGTTCCCTTATGAGGGCTTCAAGAGCGGCCGCATCCGTCTCGCCGCCGGTTGCGAATCCGGATGAGCCGGATATTGCCCCCGCACCTCCCGTGTCCGGTCGCCGACCACGCGCGCCGGACTTTTGCAGCCAGAAGGCGAAGAAAAGCATGGACAGCACGGCCAGGACGAGCAGTCCGGCCGCGACGCCGTTCAGATTTCCCGCTCGTTCGTCAGTCGGCATTGTAATCGACCGCCAGCATGGTTCGTGCCTCGCTGATGCTCACCCGGACCGGATATTCGGGAAAATACAGATTGGGGTCATGCACGATGGTGAGTTGTCCGCCGTCGGGGAGGGTGCTCAGTTCGAACAGATTGTCGACGAGCAGATTGCCGTAAATGTTGACGCTTTTTCCGCCGAAGCTGATGCCGCTTTCGGCTGCCGCCGCCGCCGTGGAGTTATCCTTGAAGCTGGTCGTCGCGGCCAGCGAGGCGAAGATGTTCACGATTGGCGCGGACGACTGGACGAGAAAATGGCCGAACATCAGATACATTCCCAGCGCATCCCGTTTCGTGTTGAGCGGCGCGAGATTGCCGAGCCGGCAGTTGCCCTCGTGGACGACGATCCGGCCCCTGCCGCGGTAGTGTTCCACGGAGGTGAGGTCGAGAGGTTTTTTTGCGGCGCTGACGATCAGGGAGATGCCGTCGAGGTCGAGCACTCGTTTGCCGCCGATGGTCTTGATGCGATCGCGCGCGAACTCGTCCGCGTTCTGATAGATGTGCGCCACGCTGCGCAGCGACTCGTCGAACGCCGGAAACACGTCGTGGCCGGGGATGCTGCCTTTCCCGGCCGTCGGGGACGGGACGACGGTTTTGCCCGTTCCGAAAAACAGGTGGTTGATCGACAGCAGATCGATCGCCGTCGACATCAGGACCTTGGTTCTCTCGTCGATCGGGGGCGTGCATGGCTTGCCCGCGAACGTGAGCGGCGAGTTTTCGTAATGCAGAGGGATGGGCGGAAAGGGGACGTCGACCGAGGCGCCGCCGTACAGGTCGAATCTAACCTTGACCTGGTCGAGAAAGGCGATCTTGAAAAAACGGAGATACACCGGCCCCTCGACGAACACGGGAATGTCGCGTCGCTCCCCATACAGCAGGGGCATCTTTCCGCCGAGAACCCGCTGGGGGTTGACGTTCATATAGTAGTTGAAATACTGACCGATGCCGCCGAACGGCTGCTCCTTCACGAACGGCTTTCCCCCGTCGCCGGTGATACTGGAGTAATCGGTGTATCCGTACTGGTATTTCCAGTGGTCCATCAGGGAGGTCACCAGCGATCTGAATACCTCGGACCTGCCCGGGTCGCCGCCGGATTTTCGATAATCCTTCGCCACCATGTACCCCATCGACCCCTCGGTCTCCGCATGCTTCGTGCTGGAGTCGACGATCTTGTTGTAGATCGCGACGATCTCGGGCGTGTTGTGGAAATCCGAGGCTTTCGAAAACGATCCGGAAATGGTGCTGAACGGGAATGGGGGTATACTATAGAATAAATTATCTTTGCTCGCCTGCGCGTGCGCCGGGTTGATCGTCTGGAACGCTCCGGGCTTGTAGAAGGGGCCGAGCAGGTGATGGTCGTCCCTGAAAGACAGGTCCAGCAGAATCGGCGGTGGCTGCGAACTCTTCGCCCCCTGCGGGAACTCCGGACAGGCCGGATAGGAACGGTTGCCGAGATATACGAATGAATATATCGCCGGATCGCTCGGGGCGATCCCCTTGATGACGATGCGCTTCTTCGGGTTGTTCAGAAGGCGGCAGAAGCTTTTCACGAACAGCACGTATTTGTCGAGAAAGGGATACGACAGGTCGACGATTTTGATCTCGCGGCGTTCTTTCAGCTTGATGTCTGGCAGGCCCTTTGACTTCGCCGAACCTGTCAGCTCCACGAATCCCGTATACGACGGTCGTGCCCCTCCGATCGTGTCGAGGATCACGATGCGGGCAAGCCCCGTTATCTCCGAGTGCCTGCCGGAATACTCGGCGGCGAGCCTGTTCGCCAGCGGAAGACGGAAGGGGGGAAACTCGACGACGCAGACCTCCCGCGCGCCCGCCGCCGGACCGGTTTTCCATGCGTCGAACAGCGCTCTGCCGATGCCGCTGTCGGGATCGTTGGCGTCCGCCTTCACGGCGGCCAGCATCTCGCTGATGCCCGCCTCGGCGAACAACACGAGCCGCTCCTGGTCGATCGTGCGGCTGATCTGGAGGACCTCGCCGGTCTTGTGGGTGGAGAGGCTTATGACCAGGATCAGCATCATCAGCGCGAACGCGCAGACGAAGAAAACGGCAAACCCCCGGCGGCTTCCGCAATCCGCCAGGGGCCTGCTGATCGATCGCTTGTCCGGCCGGTCCATGGACGATCCCGTTGTGAACTGTGAAAAATCAGCTGTTTCCAGCCGGGCCGCGGGGTTACCAGCTCCCGCCCAGGCTGGGCTGTTCGTTTGCCTTCGGTCGTTCCGGTTCTTCCGGTTCCTGGATGCTGAGCCCCTCGGTCACGGCCGACTGCACGGGATCAAGACCCTGGCTGAGTCCCTTCTCGATCAGGCCCGTGACTCCCTCGCGGGATTTGTCCGTCGAGAATTTCGCATCAAGCTTGGGTGAAGACGACAGAATGTCGGCGGTCATCCCCTGGGCCATTTTGCCGATGCCGACCTCGAAGACGGCTCCGACGGTGGAGGAGACGCCCGCGTTGACGAATTCCCTCCCGATGATCTTTGCCGCATCGGCTCCGGTCGCGCCGCTCCGGTTGACCTCGCGTATCGAGCCTGTGAGGCCGCCGATGGCCGTGTTCGCGATGGCCGAGCCGGCGACGCCGGCCCCCGTCTTGCCGAGAACGATGCCCGTCGCCGTGTCAGCCGCCTGGAGAGTCGTTTCGAGGGCGATCGTCTTCATGAAATCCTGGTCGCCGGTGATGGCCTTTTCGGAGGCCGTGATGAGCGTGTTGCCGGCCGCCTTGATGACGCCTTCGGCGATCGTGAGGGCGAGGGTGACGCCTTTCATCACCGGAACCGCCGGCGCGACGGCGGGGAAGACGACGGCGATCGGAATCAGGATCGCGGTGACGATGCCGATGACGGTTCCGGCCGTCGACAGCTTGCCGGCGATGTCGAGCAGCTTCTTTCCGGCGTCGCCGAGAGCCTTCTGATAGACGCCGAGGGCACCGCCGCTCTCGACGATGCTGTTGTAGCTCTTGGTGGGGTCGGTGTTCGCGGCTGACTGGATGTCGCCGCTCTTGAGCATGGCCATCGTCGCCTTGGCGTCGGCCTTGAGCTGCTCGATGTCCTTGTTCGCCCGGTCTATCTGGGCTTTGTATTTGTTGTACTCTTCCTGCTTTTTTCTGGCTTCACGCTCGGCGGCCGATTCGCCTTTGAAAATGCCGCCGACGTCGCTCGCGAACGACTTGATCCCGTCGATCGCGTTGATCGTGAAGTTTGCCATGCCGCCGAGCTCGACCGGCTTGATCGCCATGATCGCATCGTAGGTCTTCTGAAACTCGACCGTCGCTTTCTCGATCTGCGCCTTCTGCGTCTGGGCGCTCTGGGCGAACGTGATTGCCGGCGAGAAGAGCTGGAGAACGAAGGCCAGCATCGTCAGAACGGAGATCAGTTTTCGCGAAAACCTGTTCATAGGAGCCCTCCACATGTTCGATGGTCTGCGATGTCGGTCCTACCTTCATCTTACCCGCAGAAGGGAAAAAGTTGCAGCATTTCTTCACTTGCAGTCCTGCAGAGCAATACCCATCCGTTCGCCCTGAACCTGTCGAAGGGCGAAAACTTCTCGTGCTTCGACAGGCTCAGCCCGAACGGAGGAGGCACCATGGTCCTTGAGCCATACAACAACACCGCGAGCCCGGAATTCTTTCCAGGCCCGCTTTTGAACTCGCTTGAAACATGCATGCCCGCCGGCTCGAACCGACGCACACGCGGGGAAACTCAGAACATTCCTGGAATATTCAGGCCGCCGGTGACTTTCCCCATCTCTTCCTGGACCATTTCCTGGGACTTCTTGATGCCGGTGTTGACGGCCGAGAGAACGAGGTCCTGGAGAGTTTCGACGTCGTCGGGGTCGACGGCTTCCTTGTTGATGGTGATCTTCTGCAGTTCCTGCGCGCCCGTGACGACAACGGTCACCATGCCGCCGCCCACGCTGGCCTCGACCGTGCGCTTCTTCAGCTCTTCCTGGGTCTCGGCCATCTTTTCCTGCATTTTCTGGGCCTGGCGCATCAGACCCTGGAGGTTGGCTCCGCCTTTGGGAAACATCGATCGATAGCTCCTTTACGGGTGAAATGGCGTTGAAAACGTGTTTATCTTAGCATTCTCACCGCAAAACCGCAAACGTGCCCTTGAATTTGCGCTTCCTGACCGGGGCGTCCGTGTCCGGATACACCTCGAGCACGTAGATATAAGCTCCGTTCGCGATGTGCCGCGGCATCCGCCAGGTCACCCGGTTCTCTCCGACCTGGCAGGCTTCCATGAGACATTTCACCTCGTCGCCGCCCATGTCGTAGATCTTGATCTCGATGCCGGCCGAGCCGGTGAGCCAGAAATGGAAGGTCACCACGTCGCCGCGGGCCGGGCTCGGCCAGACCGAGAGATGGTTCAGCCGAGTCTCCGGCTGGTACCGCAGTCTCAGGCGCACGCGGGGATCGGTGACGGACGTCATGGTCAGGGATTCCCCGGGTCTGACGGCGATCAGCCCCATCGCCGGGTTGCCCGGCCCGCCGTCGCCCCGGATCGTGATCTTGGCCCGGAACAGGCCGCTGTGGGGAGCCGATTCGACGAGCGAAACCTCGAACCCGCCCGGCTCGCTGTCGGAAACGATGCGGACCCTGGTCGTGTCGGCATTCACCCAGTTGAGGTCGTCGGCTTCGATCTCGAGATACACCACCGCCTGGTTCAGCTCGCCGCCGTCGATCTGCTGGCGGAACGTCGGGTCGGAAAAGGCCGTCATGCCGCTGATCTTGACCGGTTGCGTGTCGCCGCTCGTACGGTAATAGATATATTTCGACTGCGATGTAAGCGTGCCGCACGCGAGATCGACCCGTTCACCGGGGACGACGGGAATGGTGATGCTCGAGATGCCGCGCGCATCCTCGAGATCGATGCGGCCCCGGAACCGGCGGCTGGTCGCATCGACAGGCTCCAGGGGGAGAAGATAGGGCGTGGTGGCGGTTCGTTGCGCGAAGGCCTCGAGAATCCGGTGATCGGGCGGCACGACCGCCGCGCCCGATGCGGCGACTTCGATCCAGAAGCTCGGCCCGTTCACGATGTCGCCCGGCAGGGGAGTGGTGAAGCCGGCGTCGGTATAGATCGTGATTCCCTGAGTTCCGGCAGAGATGAACGAGTAGGTCGGCACCTGCAGGGATTGGCCGAGGAGATCCTGCAGGATCGGAAAAACCACTTCGACGAGCGAGCCGGGCAGGAAGATCGTTTCGGGCTGCCACTGGAGGGTGCGGGAAGACGCGCCCGGCGTGACGAGAAGCGCCCGTGCCGGAGCGCCGTTCACCGTCAGCGCGAGCTGTCCGGCCGTCGGGAGGTCGATCGCCTTCGAGAACGAGGCGGAAATGACCGACGCCTCGTGGGCCGTGCGCGAGCCGGACGCCGGTTGGACGCCGGACAGCGTCGGCAGTTCCGCCACCAGGAAGGGGATGGACGGGCGCGGCCCCAGTTCGAGCGTCGCGGTCGCGCGACTGCCGCGTGCGAAGGGGATGACGCCGCTTCCCTGGAAGCGACCGGGTGCCGTGGCGATTTCGCTCAGAACGACCGAGACGGCGCCCGTCGCTCCGGAGATGCTCACCAGCCGCGTTTCCGGATTATACCCCAGGAGATCGGCCGCAGACGCCGTAATCGCGACCGGGCCCGGCAACGCCTCCCCGAGCGGCGAGACGGCCGTTCCCGCCCTGCTGCCGGTGCCGCTGTACAGCTCGAACGTCGCCCCCGTTGTCCCGCGGTTCGTGAATGCGATGTCGGAGGTGACCGGCACGCCGTCGGTGTCGCACAGAGGCGGTCGGAGACCAATGATGTGTGCGGTGCCGGTCGCCCAGCGCAGGGACGGCGCAATCGAAAGATCGTTGCCCGTGAGGTCGAGGGCGGCTGAGAAGGGAACGCCGGCGCCGGCGAGCGTTTTCACCGTGATTCCGCCTGAGGCGATGCAGCCGGGATCGAGACGCTTGTCGAAAGAGAGAATGAAGGTCTGGTCGAGCCACACGCCGGTGCTGCCAGAAGCCGGCGAGACGCCCGTGATGCGCGGCCGGTAAAAGACCGGAAGGCTCAGCTGGAATGCGGCGTCGGCCTGGGAGCGGATCTTGACCGTTGCGCCTTCCCCGGCGGCTGTAGGCAGCACGCGCCTGAAAATGCCCGTGTTGGGCCCCGTCTCTTCGAGCAGGACGACCTCCGTGGCGATGAACGAGCCGTCCGACGCGTCGATGCGGACCCGTGTCGAGTCGATCGTCGAGAACGAAACGTCTTCGGCGCGGACCTCGAGATACAGCGCGTCTCCGGGAATGACGCCGTGCCATGGGGTCGCAAAAGCCGCATCCCGGTAGTGCCTGAGCGAACTGACGACGGAAGGCGGCTCCGGCGGGGGTTGCGAGCGGAAGTTCGTGACGTAATCGCTGCCGAGCACCTGTCCGAACGCATCCGCGATGGTGCCCTTCACGACGAGGCGGTAATCTGTCAGAAGATTCAGGAACTCGGTCGGAATGAACTCGACGGCCTTCCTGTCACTCGAAATATTGATCGTGCCTACGACAGGGACCGCCCCGGGCATCAGGAGCAGTTGAAAATTCGCCGTCGTGAGAGGTGTCGCCGGCGAAAGCGGTTGCGAGAATCGCCACGTCGGCCACGAGTCGGCCGGCACGGCGACGGCCCCGTCCGCCGGCGAGACTTGGGTGACGAAAAACCGCTGCCGGATCGAGAGGGTGCGCGACAGACCCGGTGCGATCGGCAGGGAGACCGTCAGCGTGGCGCCGGGCGAGTTCGGAACGGCGAAACTCCCTCGGAAATCGCCGCCGGTGACTTCCGTGACGGTGAAGGCGGATGTTGCGGCTGTATCGGAGTAGGCGACGGAAAGCGATTCGAGGCTTCTGGTGCGGGCATCGGTGCCGGAAAGCCTTACCCTGACAGTCGCTCCAGGATCGACGACGGTGCCGTCGGCGAGCAGCTGGGTGAAACCGGCGTCTGCATACAGGTTCAACGGCCCGTACGACGGCGAGAGCGTCGAATACCCGGCTGCGAGGGCGGAGAGGCTCAGCCCGTCGGTATCCCTCACGGAAGGCGTGACTTCGAGGAGAACGTCGGAAAAGGTCGCAAGGTCGGCTTCGATCGCGATCGTTTGGGAGGCGGCGAGTGATATGCTCGCGATCAGATATCCCCGGGAGTCGGCGAGCCGTATTGCGCCCGGAACCAGCGTTGAGGCATCGACAGGCTTGCTCGTCTGAACCCGGAATATCGTGTCGAAGGCGAGATTCGGTGTCCCGGACGCGGGGAACAGCCCGGTGATCTGCGGCGGGACGGGGGTGCGGAACTGTCGCAGGAACGTGGGATCGGTGATGGATTCGACGGTCAGCACGGCGCCGTATTCCGGGGGGGCGGCGATGGAACCCTGGAAAACGCCGGAATTCTGGGTTGTCTCGACGAGGGAGGCGGTGATGCTTGCCGGGTTCAGGCTCGAGGACAGCCTGATGCCCGTCGCGTCGAACGTCGTGGGAGAACCGTCGACCGCGGTGACCCTGACGAACAGCTCCTGGCCCGGAAGAACCGCGCTTCCCGAGGTGATCGCCGCGGTATACGCCGGATCGGAAAAGACCGTGAGTCCCAGGATCGTGGAGGGCGGAACGGTGCTCGCCTGGGTGCGGAATCCGAACGAGAGCGTCCCGACGAAGGGATTTCCGACCGTGTCGCGAAGCCCGGCGACGCTTACCGTGTGGTCGGTGTTGTAGGCGAGCTGGGCCGTCGGCCTGATCGTGATGCGCCGCGAGTCCGTCGCGTAAGCCAGAACCGTCGGGAGAGGCGTGGCGCCCGCCCTGAGCGTGACGTTCGCGGCGGAGACGGTCGAGGGATCGAGGTCCTCGCTTGCCTGCAGGGTGATGTCGGTCGAGACCGAGACGCCGATCGAGCCCGAGGCGGGAAAAACGATCGATAGTTTTGGATATGTAACAACCAGCGAGGCGCTCGCGGCCGGGGTGACGGTCGAGGCGGCGACGAGCCGGAAATTGTCCGCCAGCCCGCTTACGGCGAAACTGCCGCGATAGACTCCGGTCGAGGCGCCCGTTTCCACGAGAGTTGCGACGGCTCCCGTCGAGAGCGATGCCGTCTCGGCGTCGACCGTCAGGTCCGAGCCGTCCTGTCCGCGCATCTCCAGATACAGCGTGCCGGTGGCGGCGCAGTCGGCATCCGTCGCGAGTCGGGCGAAGGGAGCGTAGGTCGCGTCGGGAAAGAACCCGACCGAACCGATCGAAAGCGGCTTCGTTTGGGCGGCCTGCGTCGTAAAGGTGAACGCGAAGCCCCGGTAGATCGGATTGCCGGTGGTTCCCCGCAGGCCGGTCGAGGAATACTCAGCCTGCACTCTGTAGATGGCAGCGGGGGAAAGGGGGGCGGCGGGAGTGATGGTCACGAGTCGACCGTCGCCGCTCACGGTCCGGTTCGCGGCGACGGTGCCCGACGGCCCCGTGAACTGGAGCGACGCCGTTCCCACCGTGGCCGGATCGAGTGCCGCCGAGAAGGCCACGGGAATCGCCGCGTCGAGCCGGACGTTCGTCGCCCCGCTGGCGGCCGAACTTCCGGAAAGCGTCATGATCGTCGTCTGGGCCGGGACCCAGGCGGGGAACTCGACGGTCAGGGTTGCGCCCATGCCCGTCCCGACCGAAGGCTCCCAGCTGAGCGTGGCGACGGGTTCCGGAGGAAGCGTGCCGGAAAAAGTGAAAATAGGTATATTTGATAATGTATAATTACCAAAATAAAGTCCGCCCGAGTCGGATGCGGATTCCGTCATGGGAATCGTAATGGTCGGGCCCCATGAGGCGCGGAGGGTCGCGTCGAACAGATCGCGCGTCTGCGTGGCGCCGTCGGTTCCCGTGAACTTCAGATACACGGCGGCCGTCGCAGAAACCCGCTCCGAGGCGGAAAACGCGTCGAGATGCGTCGGGTCACGGAACAGCACGAACGAGCCGGCGGACGTGGGCGGCGTCGTCGCCGGCTGGGTCCGGAAGGTTGCGCTGAAGGTCGCCGGCGTGTTCGAGAACGCGTTCCCCGCAAGGTCTTTCACGCCGGCGCCGATTTCGACCGTATAGGAGGCGTCGGTGCGCAGGACGCCTCCGGGCGCGTCATCCGGATCGATCGTGATGACCGGACCGTTCAGGCTCACGCTGTAGCTCGCCGGGCCGTCGGTGCGGAGGAGTCGGACGGATGCGACGGTAACGCTCGGCGTCGCGACTGGTTCTGAAAGGGTGAGTATAATATTTTTATCTATTGTGACGCCGGTGCTGCCCGATGCAGGATACATCGAGACGAGCGTCGGCGGCGTGACGTCGGTGGTCGTGAACGTGTAGGAAAGCGTCGCGACCTGAGGATTGCCGGCAAGATCCCTGACCATGCCGCACTCGACGGTATGCAGGGCGCTTCCGGCCATGGCCGCGACGGGAGTCAGGGTGATAATGCGGGTCGCAGCGTCCCATGAGCGATTGACGGCTACGGGAGCCCCGCCCTGGAGCAGACGGACGGTCGTCGCATCGATCGAAGCCTGATCGAGGAGTTCGCTGGCCTGGATCGTGATCGAAGACGTCGTCGGCACGGCCGTCGCGCCCGATGCCGGCGAAACCGGGGTCGTCACCGGGAATGTGACGGTGAGCGTCAGGGAGGCCGTCGGCGAGGCCGTCTGGAAAACAAGGGTATGAGGCTGCCCGTAGGAAACCGACGTCGTGACAGCCGGCGTCAGGAACGTCTCGGTCGCGGCGACGGGTTGCGAGAAGGGCAGGGTGCTGACCGTGACGCCGTCGAGCAGGAAGGTCGCCGTCGCCAGATCGATCGTATTGAACGCCGGATCACGTGCCCGAAGCCGCAGATACAGCGTCGTCGTCGCGTTGATCTCGCTCCCGGGAATGATCTGGACCGTCCTGGCCGCATCGCTGAACGCCTCGATGGCCAGCACCTCGCTGGCCAGCACCCCCGAATTGACCGTCTGTGTCCGAAGCGTATAGGTCGCGGCCTCCCAGAGTTGGGTGCCGTTCGCCGCCAGAACGTCGCTCGCGATTTGTATGTAGTATGTGGTATTGAACTGAAGATCCTCGCCCGTCTCGACGGTGACCGAGCGGGAATCGGCTGTCTGGTAAACGAGGGAGACCGGCGCGCTGGCCGGTCCGAACATCCGTATCTGCTTCCCGTCCGTGTTCCCGACCCAGCTCGAAAAGGACGCCGTCATCATGTCGCCCGTGAAAGCGAGCCTGATCTGAGCTCCGGAACTGGCGATGATACGCAGGTCGGAACTGGTGAAGGGAATGACTCCGCCCGCCGCATTCGCCGCTTCCGCAGTGCAGGAAGCCGTCAGGGGTTCGGGGAAAAACGCCGTGACCGTCACTTTCGTGTTGGGAAACGGCGGTCCCTGGAGATGCAGGACTTTCTCGGCCGCATCCCAGGCGCACTCCGTCGGATAGACGAGAGGCCTGCGCCAGAGTTCAAAGCTCGAATAATCCTGCTTCCGGATGATCAGTCCGGCGTTGGTCTCCCCCTGGCGCTCGTAAGAGAAAAGCGACGTCAGCCCGGGAGTGACGGCCGTGTTCGTCACCGCCGATGTGCTGGTGAACAGAGACGCGTCGCGAAGAAACGTTCCGCCGGACTCGATTCCGATGAACGCTGTCTCGAAATTCGAAAACCCCTCGACATCATTTCCGACGCTGCTCCAGGTGGAGCCGATGACGGGGGCGGCGATTTCGGTAATCACGCCGCCGGTATAACGAAAATACTTCGTTTTTGCTGTTGTGCCCGAGATATATGACAGGACGATTACCCCGGTGCGGGGATTTTGCGCGATCGAGACGCAGTCGGAGTTGATGTCCCCCGTATCGACCGTCGTACTCGTCACGATCGAGAGATTGTCCTCGCGGCAGATGAAGAAAACCGCCTGCGTCGCGGGCGATCCGGAATTGTTGTCCGGAATGACCGTTCCCCCAGAATCCCGTCGGCATATGTCCCGATGCGGCAGGCTGAAACGCCGTATTCCACTTCGAGTCCTGTGAATAAGGGGGCGGCTGTTGGCGTCGGGGATGTTCCCGTGATTTTTACATGGTACAAATTTGAAGGTGTTCCGGGATTCCAGAACAGCTGAACGCCTCCGAGGGTTGGGACCATTCCATAAGAATAAGAAGGCTTGAAGCTTGTCGATGTTGCCACGACGCTTGCGGCTGGTGTGTCGGGAAACGTTTGATCCGAAGTGTAGGTATAGACAGTCAGTCCGCCCATGAAATCCGATTCGGAATACACGAAAGTTCCCGTCGCGAAGGTTGAGTTGTTGGAAACCTGGATCTGACCAGCCTGAAAGACGGTCGGAAATTTCATGGCCGTTTTTACCTGTATCCAGGGAGCAACGCTGTAATTGTCCTGCCATGCCGGGTATCCGCCGGGCGGCGGCTGGGCGATGACGGTCGATGTGGAAAGATTCCCGTTCGCATTGAAGCACGCCGTGTCGATGTACACCCGGCGGGTGTCGAATGGCGGCACATTGAAGGAAAAGGTGGCGCCAAACGTCGTATCAGCAGTCGCCTCGAGGGGTACAGGACCCATTGCGGAAAGGGGGGCTGGGAAGAAAATCCCCAGGGAAAAAAGGATAAGGGAAAAAATCCCTAGCCTGAAGGATGTGCGGAAAACGAACAAATCGTGTAGAATGAGTGGTAGAGCGGGGAAAAGCCGGAAAACAGACATGATCCCGCGCGGGTACGAAGGTTGCATGTAAATCTTGTGAGAAATAGTCTCGGCCGTTGTCGATCGGTCGGAGGAGAAATGAGTATGAAGACAACTATCAACAAGATCGTAGTGATGGCCTTGATGGCCCTCATTCCTCTGTTGGCCGGGTGTCTGGGGAGCGGGGGATTCAACCCCGTGGCCGACAATTCGCTTTCCGACCAGGTGAACGCCTCGCTTACCGCCGAGTCGGACGACCTTGTTTCCGGTCAGGTGCTTGGCGCGCGCGCACGACCACAGACCCTCGGAAAGAGCCGCTGGTCGTATGCTGAACCGCCGTTTGTCGTCGTTCACAAAGTTAAAAATGGCAATGGCGGCCCCGGCAGTCTGAAAGTTCGTGTTCTCCCCGCCGCGAGTGCGGATAATATCTTTATAACTCTTGATTCCATGAAGGTCAAGCCAAGGGAGGGCGCTCCCAGGGGGATCTCCATCATTTCCGACGAGATAGATCTGAAGAATCCGACCGCCCTCGCCGAGATACTGGCGGGATCCCAACTCCCCAATGGCGTCTATAATTACATGGAATTCCGCATCAAGAGCGGCAGGGTCGTCGTTGGCGGCGTATCGTTCCCCCTCAAGATTCCCAGCAACCGTGTTCGCTTCTTCGGTTCCTTCGAGATCAAGGATAATTTCACCACGGACGTTTCGATCCGCTTCTTCAACAAGCTCTCACTCAAGGTCAAGCAGATGGGCAAGCAGAAGGTCACCGAGTATCTGCTCAACCCGATCGTGAAGATCAGCTCGACCCTGACCCAGAAGGTTGTTGCTGCCCCTGACGGCGACGTGAAGGGGGTGGTTCTCGACTACGTAAAGAAAACCCCCATCTCCGGCGTTGCGGTGAGCATCGAAGGCACCTCGTTCAGCGGGCTCACGGACGCGAACGGCGTGTTTTCCTTCGTGAAGGTTCCGAACGGCACCTACAAT
This sequence comes from Candidatus Ozemobacteraceae bacterium, assembly GCA_035373905.1. Lineage (NCBI taxonomy): Bacteria > Candidatus Rifleibacteriota > Candidatus Ozemibacteria > Candidatus Ozemibacteraceae > Candidatus Ozemibacteraceae bacterium. The sequence goes on from DAOSOK010000001.1 coordinate 58,552, forward strand.
GTGAAACTGTCGCACGCCGACTATCTCGATAAATCCTCGTCGGTCGTCGTGAAGGGCGGCGAGATCGCCGACATCAGTTGTGAAATGAACCCGGCCGTCATCCGCAGTTCGGTCGGCAACACCGGCTGGTTCTCCCAGTTCTTCCCCTATGCCGACGCGAATGGCGCCTACGCGGAAATGGCCCTCGAAACTCCGGTTGCCATCGACTTCGTCAGCCTGGCATTCGTGAAGGCGGAAATGGTGTTCGATGCCGAGTTCCGGTTCGGTGGCGGCGCCCGCATGAGCGCCTTCGTCAGTTCGTCGCAGCAGGTTCAGGTGATCAAGAACCTCGGCGGCTGGTGGGTTGGCAACAACGCCCTCCTGGGTTCGGCCCTTGGCTACTTCACCGCGACCCAGCCCTCGACCCACTACACCGTGAACGTCACCGACTTCGTCCGCGCCAACCCTAGCGCCGCCTACTTCTTCGCGGCCCGCAACGAGGCGGCCCTCGATATCCGCATGCAGAACGTCCAGCTCTCGATCTACTATCGCTGATCAATGAAAAGTCCATAACATCCCAATCGTTAAACCCCGGCGTAAGCCGGGGTTTCTTGTTACGGACGATCTGCTGAAGCGCGCGATCAGCCGGCGAGGCGCATGGCGAACAGCGCCAGCCCGGCGAGGCCGAGCAGGAGGCTGACGATCGTGAACCGGGCCACGACTTTCTGTTCGGCCCAGCCGCACAGCTCGAAATGGTGGTGAATCGGGCTCATGCGGAACACCCGCTTCCCGCCCGTGTATTTGAAATACGAGACCTGGATGATCACCGACAGCGCCTCTGCCACATACACGCCGCCGATGAGCGCGAGAAACACCTCCGTGCGCGTGCAGACCGCCAGCGCCGCGACGGCCCCGCCGAGCGCGAGCGAGCCCGTGTCGCCCATGAACACCTGGGCCGGGTTGGCGTTGTACCACAGGAAGCCGAGACACCCGCCGAACAGGGCGGCGGCGAGAATCGCCAGCTCCGCGGTGCCGGGAATGTACGCCGCGCCGAGCCCGCGGGCGAGCCCCGGTGTACCGGACACAACGGCGATGACGAGGAAGGGGATCAACACGGTCAGCGTGACGCTTCCGGCCAGTCCGTCCAGCCCGTCGGTCAGGTTCACCGCGTTGCTGGCCCCCACGACGATGAAGGCTACGAAGGGAAGATACAGCCAGCCGAGATCGATCGTGCCGAACCACGGCACCTGGACGAACGTCGAAGACAGGATGAGGCTTCCGCCGCCGGCGCCAAGGGGAAGCGGCAACTCGTTGTTCGCGCCCAGCCACGTCTTGACCGCGTAGGCGGTGATGATGCCGGTCAGGAACTGCGCGGCGAGCTTCTGACGCGGCGTGAGACCGAGACTGCGCGCCTTGATCACCTTCGTCAGGTCGTCCGTTGCGCCGAGCAACGCCATCGCCAGGGTGCAGAACAGCACGATGCCGACCGAGGGGTGCCAGCGCGCCCACAGCAGGGTCGTCAGCAGGAACGGGATCAGGATGATCAGGCCGCCCATCGTCGGGATGCCGGCTTTCTTCTTGTGCTCCTGCACCCCTTCCTCGCGGATCGTCTGGCCGATCTGGCGGCTTTTCAGGTGTTCGATCACGCGCGGGCCGATGAAAGCGGCGACCAGGAAAGACGTCGCGAGGGCGAACAGGATGCGGAGGGTCATGGCGCTGAAAATGGAGGCGAACGTAGCGAATCTCCCTTCGAAATCAGGCGCTGATCAGTGGAGATCGCACTGGAGCGCAGGCCAGAGTTCTTTGACGATCTCTTCGAAGTGCATGCCTCGGCTGGCTTTGAGCAGAACGGTGTCTCCCGCCAGGAGCAGCGTGAACAGCCGTGTGGCGGCTTCCGACGTCGAGCCGCACGAGTGGACGCCGGCGGGCGGCATGCCGGCCAGCAGCGCCGCCGACGCGATGAACTGGGCCTGTTCCCCGACCGCCACCAGTTGGTCGATTCCCGCGCGTGCGACGGATTCGCCGAGCGCGCGGTGCAGGGCTTCGGACTGGTCGCCGAGCTCACGCATGTCGCCCAGCACCGCGACGCGGCGGCCTTTGCATACTGCAAGATATTCAATCGCCTGCTTCATCGAGGAGGGATTGGCGTTGTAACAGTCGAGAATGATGCGCTTTCCATCGAGTTCGTGCGACTCCATGCGTGCGGCCACCGGCCGGAACCGCTCGATCCGGGCGATGCCCTCGCGAAGCGGCCTCGAGCCGGTGTTCGCGTAGACGGCGAGAGCCGAGAGGGCGTTGAGGGCGTTGTGTTTGCCCAGAAGACCGAGCCTGACCCGGACCCGCTCGCCTTTCGTGACGACCTCCATCGAGATCGCATCGGCGTCCATGCGGACGTCCTGGCCGCTGCAGTCGCAGCCGGAGCCGAAGCCGAAACTCACGACGCGTGCCTTCGTCTTCGCTTTCAATGTCTCGAAATAGGGATCGTCGCCCGGAAGGACCGCCAGGCCTCGTTCCGAGAGTCCCTCGAGAATCTCGGCTTTGGCCAGGGCGATGTTCTCGAGGCTTCCCATGTTCCCGATATGAGCCGGGCCGATGTTCGTGATGACCGCGGCATGGGGGCGGGCGATGCCGGCGAGGAACCGGATCTCGCCCGCATGGTTCATGCCCATCTCGATGATCGCCGTCTCGGTGGCAAGGGGAATCCGCACGATGCTCAGCGGAAGCCCGATCTCGTTGTTGAAGTTGCCGGTCGTGGCCCAGGTGCTCGAAACGCCGGAAAACAGGTGCAGGAGCATTTCCTTCGTCGTCGTCTTCCCGTTGCTCCCGGTGACGCCGATGAACAGAGCCGTGTGGCGCGCCCTGTGGAACCGTGCCGCATCCTGGAGGGCGCGAAGGGGGTCGTCGCATCTGACCCAGGCTGCATCGCCGTCTGCCGGCGAGGCCCCCTCGACCCACCGCGCCGAGACGATCGCGGAAGCGCCCTTCGCGAGCGCCTGGGCGATGTATGCGTGGCCGTCCGTCCGCTCGCCCTTGAAGGCGACGAAGACCTCGCCGGGAAGCAGGGTGCGGGAATCGATCGAGAAGCCGGTAATCGGCTTCGGGGTTCCGCCCGCGTGAACGCCGCCGGTCGCCGCGAGCAGGTCGCCGAAACTCCAGTCGCTGGTGGTGCTCATGCGTGCGCTCCTTCGAGAAGTTCCTTCGCCACGAGCCGGTCGTCGAACGGCACCGTGCGGTCGGCGAAGATCTGGCCGGTTTCGTGGCCCTTGCCGGCGATCAGCAGGACGTCACCCGGCCTGGCGACCGAGATGGCGAGGGCGATGGCCTTGCGCCTGTCGGCTTCGACGTGCACCTCGCGCCGCTGCGCCGCCGGGAGCGCGTCGATTCCGGAAATAATTTGCGATATTATATCGTTTGGATTTTCTTTGCGCGGGTTGTCGCTCGTCACGACGGTGATGTCGGCCAGCGTCGCCGAAAGGCGGCCCATGACGGGGCGTTTCTCGGTCGACCGGTTGCCGCCGCAACCGAACACCGAGATGACGCGGCCGCCGGCGGCCAGCGGCCGGACGGCGTGAAGCAGGTTCTCGAGCGCCGCTGGCGAATGAGCGTAGTCGACGATAACCGTCACGCCCCGGTCGTTGGCGATGCTCTCGAATCGCCCGGGGACCGTCGCGAGCGAGGTGATGCCGTCGAGAATCATGTCCCAGCCGATGCCGAGACACCGGGTGAGGCCGGCGGCCATCAGGGCGTTGAACACGTTGAACTCGCCGGCCAGGGCGATGCGGCAGGGCCGCTTCACGCCGTCCGCGACGAGGGTGAAATCCGTCGCCATGCCGCTCAGTCGGATATCCTCGGCGTGCAGTTCGGCGGTCCCCCTCACGCTGACGGTGCAGACTTTCCTTCCCGCCTGGCGACATTCGTCGGCGAGCCGCCGGCCCCACTCGTCGTCGATCCCGATGACGAGGCCGCGGTCGGCAGGCGTCAGATCGAGAAACAGCCGCCGCTTGGCCTGGTAGTAGTCCTCCATGTCCGGATGAAATTCGGTGTGCTCGAGGGACAGGTTCGAAAATCCCGCGGCCGCGAATGTGAGATCCTCGACGCGGCAGGATTTCAGGGCGTGCGAACTCACCTCCATCACGCCCGCCCGTACGCCATGCGCGCGGGCTTCCGCGAAAAGGGCGCTCAGGTCGAGCGATTCGGGGGTCGTATTCTTCGCCGGCCGCACGTCAAAGCCGAGATCGTACTCGACGGTGCCGAACCTGAACGCCGCGCCGAACGCCTTCCGGAGAATCGACTGGACGAGATACGTCGTCGTCGTCTTCCCCTTCGTGCCGGTGATGCCGACGAGATGCAAATCTTTCGACGGGTCGTCGTGGAACAGGCGTGCGATGGCCGAGAGGGCTCGCCGCGCATCCGTGACCCGCACCGCGGGAACGGGAATTCCGGCGAGCGGGGCCTGCGTGACGATCGCCGCGGCGCCGCGCCTGACGGCATCCTCGATGAACGCCGCGCCGTCGGCGGCCGAGCCGGGCATCGCGACGAACAGGAACCCGGGTTCGACCCTGCGCGAGTCGAACGCGACTCCCGTTATTTCGACGTCCGGATTCCCCGCCCGCTCGAGAACGGGAAAGGTCGTGAGCATGCTCAAACGCTTCATGTCTGCCTCGTATATGTATATATAAATATATTCATTGTGGTATTCAACGACGGGGGGTCGGAGAGAACCTGACCTGCACGATGCGGGAGGCGGGAATCGGCGCTCCCGGCCTGGGAAGTTGTTCGATCGCGACGCCGTTCCCCTCGAACGTCGGCGCCAGTTCGAGGTGTCGCGCCATGCTTGCCGCCTCTTTGAGTGTCATCCCGGTGAAATCCGGGACGAGGATCGACAGCGGGGGTCTGACGTCCTCCGACGTTCCCGAGGCGGTCGAGGAGGGCGGGACGAAGGCGGAGAGGGGAAGACGCACTTCCAGCGGCTCTTCCGGCCGGGGCTTGGCGGGCTTCGCCGGTTCGGACGCTGCGCTTTTCGAGGCGATGACAGCCGCCGCCGCCTCGGATGGGTTCTGGACCTTTCTGTCGGGAGGTATCTTCATATATTTCAGGATCCTGTCCATCATCGAACTGAAATACGGCCCCGCAACTTTGCCGCCGAAAAGCGTCCGGGTGTCGCCTTTCGGTTCGTTTGCCGCGACGAACAGCACGATTTTAGGGTCCAGCGCCGGAGCCATGCCGATGAACGAGGTGACGACCTTGTCCCAGTAGTAGCCGCCGGCGGGGTTGGCTTTCTGCGCCGTGCTCGTCTTGCCGCCGGCCGTATAATCGGGAATGGCGGCCAATTCGCCCGTTCCGTGATCGATGACGCCGAACAGCAGTTTGCGCAGATGTTTCGCGACGTCGGGCGGCATGACCTGGCGCTTCCGTTCGGATGCGTATTCCTCGCTGATGTCGCCGTTTTGCGAGATGATTCGCTTGATCACGTGGGGGCGCATCAGCCATCCCCCGTTCGCGATGGCGGAATACGCAGCGACGAGTTGTGCGCCGGTGACGCCGATCTCCTGGCCGATGCAGAGAGACGCGGCGGACAGGGCGGACCACTTCGACGGCGAACTGAAGATGCCCGGCGTTTCGGCCGGGACTTCGAGGCCGGTGGGCTCGCCGAATCCGAGTTGCCGGTAAAAGCGGTACAGGCTCCGCTGGTCCAACGCCTGGGAAATCTGGACCATGCTCGCGTTGCACGACTCGGCAATCGCTTCCTCGATGTTGACCAGGCCGTGCGCGCCGTGGCATTTGATCCGCTTGCCGGCGATCTCGCCCGCGCCCTTGCAGTAAAACCGCGTGCCGGGCGTGATGCTGCCGTTGATGATGCCGCACGCCGTGGCGAAGATTTTCATGCACGACCCCGGCTCGAAAATGTCGGTTACGGGGCGGTTCCGGTGCGAATCCGGGGCGGAATCGGCGAACTTGTTGAGGTCGTAGTTGGGCAGGACCGCCATGCCCAGGATTTCGCCGGAATACGGGTCCATCGCGATCGCCATCGCGTCGATCGGCTTCCACTGCGCCATGAGCTTGGCCAGCTCGGTCTCCAGGATGTGCTGGATGATCGAATCGATCGTGAGGACCATGTTGCTGCCGCCCATCGGCGGCCGGACGATCCTCATGCGGCCCGGACCGGCCTCGCTCGTGCTCACGTCCTCCTCGACCGCCAGACCGGCGTAGCCGCGCAGCGTCCGATCGAACGAGAGTTCCAGCCCTTCGAGACCGTGGCCCTCGCCCCCGGTGAAGCCCAGCAGGTTCGAGGCGAGCGAATTCTGCGGATAGACGCGGCGGTAGGTTTCCTCGAGCGTGATTCCGGGAAGATTCAGTTCGCTGATCTTCATCGCGAGATGTCGCTCGAGATTTTTATAGATGGGAATATATCCCTTTCGCCCCTTCAGTTTGTCGAGGATCTCGTCCTGCGTCATCGGCAGCACCGTCGAAAGATGCGCGGCCAGCTCGGGAAACGACTTCACCTCGCGGGTGAACACGTAGACGGTGTAGGTCTCGACGGAAAGGGCGAGCTCCACGCCGTTGCGGTCGGAGATGGTTCCCCGTTTCATCTCGAGCGTATGCTGGGTCCGGTGGTTCTGGAGCGAGCGCCTCGACCAGTCCTCGAACTGGACGACCTGCAATTGAAACAGCCGAACCAGGTAGACGCCCAGGACGACGCCGATGACGCCGCAGACGATCAGCGCCCGCATCGTCCGGCTTCGCAGGGCTGGCCATCTCATGCCCCGCGGCCCTCCGCGGGAAGTTTTCGCGCCACCCGAAGCTTCGCCGACCTTGCCCGCGGATTCGCGGTCGTTTCGGCGTCATCTGCCGTGACGGGCTTGCGGGTGAGGATTTCGATCGTCGGCCGGTTTCCGCAAACGCAGACCGGGAACTTCGGCGGGCAGGTGCAGCCCTTCTGTTCCGCGGCGAAGAAGGATTTCACGATGCGGTCCTCGAGCGAGTGAAACGAGATGACGGCGAGCCGTCCGCCGGGCGCAAGGACGGAAAGCGCCATCGGCAGAAACCGCTCGAGTTCAGACAGTTCGTCATTCACGGCGATGCGGAGCGCCTGGAATACGCGCGTCGCCGGGTGGATCGCGCCGAAGCCCCTGGCGGGGGCGACGCCCTCGATGAATTTCGCCAGCTCCGCCGTCGTCGCGAACGGGGACGCATCGCGCCGCTTTACAATAGCAGAAGCTATTCTTCTTGAGTGGCGCTCCTCGCCGTATTCGTGGAAAATCCGTGAAAGCTCGCGTTCCGGGACCGTGTTGACCAGATCGGCGGCCGTCGCTCCGCCCGACGAGCGGTCCATGCGCATGTCGAGCGGACCGTCGCGCGTGAAGGAAAACCCTCGATCGCTTTCGTCAAGCTGGGGAGAGGAGACGCCGAGATCGGCCAGAATCCCGTCGACGGAACCGATGCCCAATTGGGCGAGAACGTCGCACAGTTCGGTCGATCGGCCGTGGACCCTCGTGATGCGCGCGTCGGGAGCCGTCCGCTCGGAACGGCGCAGGATATCCATATCCCGGTCTATGGCGACGACGCGCCGGATCGATGGATACCGGGCGAGAACCGCGTTCGTGTGGCCGCCCAGGCCGAACGTGACGTCGGCGAAGGTCTGGCCCCCCTCGGGAAAGGCGAGAGCGACGACCTGATCGAGCAGAACGGGGATGTGGCCGGAGCGTTCCATGGCGTGCCGTTACGGCTTCGCCTCCTTTGAAATCGGGAGATAACAGACCTGGCGCGGGGGAATCATGCCCAGTTCGGTTCGAGCAACCATTTCGATCCGGGAGATCGACTGGAGCTTCGAGATCTCGGCCCGCACGACGGCATTGTTCGTTTCGAGGCTGTCGATGCGCTTTTCCGACGTCTGGAGCCGGAGCCTGATTTCGACCATCTTCGTCTGCTGCCAGATATACATCGTGAGCATCATGCTGACGAGGAGAATCGCCGTCATGTAGAGTCTGAGCATGCGCCGCCTGCGATTGTCGGCCGTCGTCGCGAAGCCGTCACGGTCGGAGAGGCGGGGGGAGGGCGATTCCGGGGTGAGGGGGACGAACCAACGGGAACGTTTCATGTCATGCCGACTCCTGGAGGTGAAAAATGCCGAAGACGGAATTCGTCCGTGACAGGAAACTCATCGACATCATGCGGGTCCGGCATGAGCGGAGATTCATCGTGTCAGCTCCTGTCCCCTTCGGGCGGAATGTACGTACAAACCGCAGGAAGAAACCCGGGGGTTTCTTCCTGCGCGGTGAAAACGAGAGCGTTTACCGGTTCGTCAAGGTACCATGTTGGCGTTGGAATTCCAAGAGGGAGCGCAACTGTTTTTCGAGATCCGAGACGCTTTCGCGCTGTGACGGGGAAAGACCGTCGATCGTCCGCATGAGAGATGCTCCCGTTTCGGGATGCCGCTCCAGTTCTTTGGCGGCGCGCCGCGTGATCGATTTCTCGAGATTCGAGAGCAGATCGACGTCGTCGAGATACTGACGAGAGTTGGAACTGCGCTGTCGGGCGGGCCGCCGGGACGCCGCCCCCGCGAGGTCGCGAACCTGTGCGTCGAGAGATGGGGTCATATACGTCGCGATTGCCTTCAGCACAGCGTTTCGCTGGCTTTGGTCGTTGATCGCCTCGATGCCGAACGAGAAGAACATCAGCCGGTACCCGTCGTTGACCTGAACGGCCGCCGCACCCGACGACTTGATGCCGCGGGTGGGGGAACTGGGTTTGAGGTCCGGGCCGTTCATGTCGCGGTCGTTGGCGCGGTCGCGGGCGGCGCTGTCGAACTTCATCACGGTCTGGGCGCCGGTCAGCGGATCGATCTCGTCGGGCCACTTCTGGTTGTTCGCGCCGTCGCCGCCGAAGATCTGATAGGTCTGGCCCTTGAAACTGCTGGCTGAGCCGGTGATCACATGGACGTTCGTGTCGTCCTGGACGAAGCCGATCTTGCAGAAGTCTTTCAGGAACGGCGTGTCGCGGAGCGAGAATGCGAGATCCTGGCCGCTGAGCACGAGCCGGCCGCCGAGCTTGAGATACCCGGCGAGCGCCTCGACTTCCTCGGCCGACAACTGCTGCTGGTCGGAGGAGTCCTGGACTGAGACGAACACCCAGCCGTCGGCGTACCGCCTCAGCACGTCGGGCTTGAGGGCCCCGTCGAGCATGCGGTCCCATGGGTCGAAGGTGATGTTCCCGTCGCGAAACATCGCTTGGAGAACGGGCGTTGCGGGCGAAAACGCGTCGGTGAAGGCGAGAAGCACGTGACTGCCGGTCTGGAACGCCGCCTTCACGTAGAAGGTCGAGCGGAACGTCGAGGGGGGACTCTTGTCGCCCGACACCGTAACGGTGATGACGATTTCGCTGTCGACCGGCGCCGAGGGCGAGATCGTGAAAACGGGTCCGGAAACGGTGGCCTGCTTGCCCGGCGCCGGCGCCGAGGTGAGCGACATCGCATACTCGGTCTTGTCGAGCAGGCTGCTCGTCGTCTGAACCGAGACGTTCAGCTTCGCGACCTGCTCCCGGCCGAAGTTTCGCAGAACCAGGTGCGTTTTCACCGCTTCGCCGGCGGCAAACCGACCGTCGCGGTTCTCGTCTTCGAGCACGACTTCCTGCAGCTTGATGTACGGAAGGGAGGGGGTTTCGAGCTCCTCTAACAGCTTATACCACCCGCTATGGGAAGAAAGACTCAGCAGTTTGTACCGGTTTTTGTACGTCCGGAAACCGTTGCGGTCAGGAAGGAAAATGCAGATTCCCGTAGCGTCCTTGTATTTGTCGCCGGCCGCACCGTGGCGTACGATCAGCCCGCCTTCCCCCGTCAGGGTTGCCAGGAGCTGTTTCGCAGCCGCCTTGATCGACGGTGTTTCCACGGTTTTACTCAGGATCGCGAGATAATGCCCCAGGTCGATGTAGTCCTTGTAGACGAACTTGAGGGCGGCTTCCCGGGCCTGTTCGATCCGGTCGATCTCGCGAATGCCGGATTTGACGGCCGTTACGAACGAATTGAGCTTATTTGTGACGTCATCGACCTTTGACAGGTCGAGCAGCGAAAGGGTGACGGCCGTGTTCCCCTGAGAGCCCATCTGATAGGAGGCCTTGTACGTGTCGACGATGGCCGTGCCGAGTCTGCGACCGTCCATATCGGGGGCGGCGGCGAGTTTCTTGAGAAAGGCGTCGTAGGGCCAGCCGCGCTCGGGCTCGAGATCGGTCGAAGCCACCTGGAACAGCGCCGAGGCGGAGGATTCGTGCGCCACTTCCAGCATCTGCATCAGGCAGGCGTCAAAGCCGAGCAGATCGATGGGCTTCCCGAGGATGTCCTTCACCTTGATCAGTGTTTTCCCGAGAGTCGGGATGTCCATCGAGGTGCCTGACGTGTCATCGTAGGAGATATTGTAGGAAATCGTGTCGAAGGGGTTGTCCCCGGTTGCGCCGTGCGGCGTCATGATCGAGGGCGAGATGTCGGGCTGGATTTCCTTCCATCCCGTGCCGTGGTTCCAGAGAATGAGGGCATACCGTTTTGCGGGATACCGCTGTTTTGCCCATTTCACGAAGTTGAGAAGCGACTCGGGGGTTGCCGTGTCGATTGGCCCCAAGTCTTCGAGCATCGGGGAAGTTACTTTTTTCGGCTGCGTGTCTTTCTTGATGAAATAGCGCCGGCAGCCGGACCATTTCATCTCGGACTCCTGCGAATACTTGCCGTTCCGGTCGAGCTGGACGACGATATTGATGTTCTCGTTCGAACCGACCGCTTCCATCTCGTTCATATCGAGCTCGCCGCCGGCTTCGAGGTTGTTGTCGGCAGCCATGAACACGAGAAAGGTCCAGTCTTTGACGGCCGAGGGGGTGGCTGTTTCGCGCGTGGCAGATGCGACGGCGGTTCTCCGTGCAGGTCGTTGAGAGGCAGCTTCGCCGGGGGTACACGATGCGGCCAACCAGAACGCGAGAAGGAGAACGACGGGAATTCTGCCGCAGATGGTTTTGAAGATGGATGCCACTGTTCCGTGCCTCCGTTCGAGCTGCTAATGAAGTGCTTTCTGAAGATTATAGTGACGGATGGAGGGAGTGTCAATGAAAGGGGCTCTGAGAACGGAAAATAGACGGATGGAGAAGCCCGGAATAAGTGTCCCGCATCCGGTTCAGAATTCCGGCTGCGGGACGGCCCCGTGCGCCTTCAGAGAAGGCACGGCACGATTGACTTGACGGGGCGATTATAGTAGAATCCTGCATGAACTTCCATTGGGAGGGTAGGTATGGCAAAAGCTAAGACCATCAAGAAGGCCGACACGAAGCCGGTCGAAACCCCGGTCCGCAAGAAAGACAAGGCGATCCAGGGCGCTCCTCGGGATTACGATTCAGCCGAACTGTATGAAGAGGGCGAAGTCGTTTACCACAAGATCTGGGACGACAAGGGCGAAGTCGTCGAAGTCGGCGTCACCGAAGACGGCATCCGCAAGATGAAAGTCCATTTCGAGAAGGTTGGACTCAAAAATCTTCGCATGGGTCAGGCTTCCTGATCTCCTGAGTTCTTCCGATCACCGGAGTCCGCACCAACGGGCTCCGGTGATTTTTTGTGCCCCGGCTCTCTTCCAGGTTTGGCCTGCGGACGGAATGAACGGAAGCCCGTTCCTTCGGAAAGACAAGAAACCTGCCGATGAGAGAGGGCCGGGGAGGGTCTCGAGAGGATGCCTGAAGCAAACGAATTATGGAAACGCGGCCTGGTTCTGATCAAGTCATGCACTCGCCGGCTGATCGGTTTTTTGCATCATCAGGATGCCCACGTCCGAGAAGAGGCGGCGAGGGCACTCGGCAGAACGGGAGATTCGGAAGCCGTCGTTCCGCTGATCGAGGCTCTGCGTCGGCAGCCGCACGATGATTCGCTGTCGGGCGCTCTTGCCGAAATCGGCGATTCGTCGGCTGTCGAACCCCTTCTTGCGGCGCTCCGCGATGCCGAACGCGAGGCGAGGCCGAATATCGTGGCCGCGCTCGGCGCGTTTCACGATGCCAGGGTCACGGCGGCCCTCAACGCGGGACTTGCGGACACGGATCCGAATATCCGGTTCCAATGCGCAACGGCGCTCGGAAAGACCAAGGATCCTTCGTCCATTTCCCCTCTCTTGGGATGCCTGGGAGAGGCGAACGAATGGATCTTCCTGAGTGTCGTCGATGCCCTTGCCCGGATCGGCGACCACCGCGCGACCAACCCGCTCACCGCATTTTTCCTCAAGGAACCGAACGAGCGGAAACGCTCGGCGCTGATTACGGCGATCGGCCAGCTCCGAGACCTGACGGCCGTTCCCACCCTTTCCCGGGCGTTACGCGACCCCGATGAGCGCGTCAAGGCGAACGCGATCGAAAGTCTTCGCAGGCTGGAACTGCCGAGGGAAAAACTGCTCTCGCTGATTCAGCCGTTCCTCAAGCACGCGAATCACCGCGTTCGCGGCAATGCGATCATCGCCGTGGCCCTGGCCGGCGCGATGGATCTGACGCCCCTTCTCGACGAAATGCGGGACGACCCCGACAAGTGGGTTCGCTCGACGCTCGGTTACGTGCTGTCGATGTTCCCGCACCCGCGGGCTCTTCCGCTCCTGGTCGAACTTCTCCGAGACGAGGACGGCGACGTCAGGAAGAACGCCGCGCGGGCCTTGTCCGCCCGGGCCGAAGAGGCCGATCTTGAGCTGCTTCTGAAGCTCCTTGGCGATGCGGCATCCTTTGTCCGGTTGCACGCCGTCGCCGCCTTGGGCCGACTTCGTTCCGCGCCTGCCGTCCCGATGCTCGCGAAGCTGTTCGCATCGGAGCGGAATTTCAAGATCCGGTCGGCCGTCATATCGGCCCTCGGGGAGATCGGCGACGCGTCGGCGGTTCCCGTGCTCGAAAAGGCCCTGAAAGACAGGGACTCTCGCGTGCGTGCAAACGCCGTCGAGGCGCTCGAGGCGGTCCTCGGGGAAGGGGGCGCGTTGATGCTGAAGCCTCTGTTACAGGATCCAGACAACCGGACGCGGGCAAACGCAGCGAAGGCGTTGTTCCGTATCGGCGAGGTCGGGGTCCTGTTTCAGCTCGAGCGGATGCTGGGTGATCCCGAGAACACCGTGAGGATTTCCGCTGCATACGCCGTCGGGGAAATTGGCAGGGCGCTCAGGGACATCGACAGGATCCCGCTCTCGACCCCCCTGAAACAGGCGCTTGCCGGTGTTCGGTTGCCTGATGCCCAAGCGTTGCGGCCGGAGAAGATCGCCATTCCGGCCGCCGGACAGCCGGCACCGCCGCCTTCCGTTGCGAAGGACGGCGCCGGAAAGGAAGTCATGCGTGAGCGGTTCATGGCTGCATACAAAGCCGGCCGAATCGACGAGGCGACGGAGCAGGTGCAGGCATATCTCGCCGTCTATCCGCACGATCTCATGGCCAATTTCTTTGCCGGAAACCTGTATCAGCAGCAGGGAAAATTCGACCTGGCGATTCCGTTCTATCGGAAGACGGTCGAGATCGATCCATTCCATATTCAAGGATATGCAAATCTCGGCCTCTGCTGCCATCGCTGCAACCGGGTGCAGGAGGCGGTCCATTATTTCCGGCAGGCCCTCAAAATCCAGCCCGATCTGTCGACGTTGCATTTCAACCTCGCGAATCTCCTCCTGAAGGAACAGCAGTGGGAGGATGCGATCAAGCATTTCGAGGAAGGTCGCAAGCGCCAGCCTGCCTCGCCGAAAATTCTCGCCAATCTCGGTTTCGCTTATCAGAAGACCGGCCAGTATGAGAAGGCGCTTGCCGTCTACGAAGAGGCGTCAAAGGCGGATGCGCACGATCCCGGCTTGCACTACAACTGGGCCCTCATCCTCGCCCGCCAGGGGCGGAAGGACCAGGCCCGTGACGTGCTGAAAAAGGCGCTGGCGGCCACCCCGGCCGGCGCCCCCGGCGAACGCAACCTGCGCGACCTGCTGGAACGCCTCAAAGGCTGACCTCCCCAGAAAAAGTTCCACGGGAAACCGCATCCCGCGCGGTACCGCGTACCCTTCGACAAAGGCGCTGGAATTCGGGGGACGTGATACCGAATTCAGAAAATTGATTTCCTTCCGAAGAGAGGAGACCCCAGAGAAAGCGAATGTCGGTATCTTCCTAAACCGCCATTCTTGGGTAAATGACCCTGAAATTTGGTATCACGTCCCCAGAATTCAAAATTTCGCGCTGTTGTCTATTTTCCGATGGCCGGACGCGCGAGAAGCGAGACCAGGAAGCAGCCCGATGCGCACAGAATCATCGCGGCGCCGGTGGCCATATCCCAGGTGAGAGAGGCCGCCAGACCCGTCAGCCCGGAGACGAGGGCGATCAGGATGGCGCACCAGACTTGGCGTCGCAGGTTGCCGGCAACATTCCGGGCGGTGGCTGATGGAATGACCAGCAGGGCGGTGACGAGCAGGATGCCGACCGCGCGGATCGAGAAGGCGACGACGAGGGCGAGAAGGGCCGCGAAGGCCGTTTCCAGCCAGGAGGTTCTGATGCCGCTGATGCGCGCGAGATGCTCGTGTAAGCTCGTGTAGACCAGTTGATTGTAGAATCTGAGCAGGAACGCGACGGTTCCGGCGAGGAGGAGGCCCGTCAGGAAAACGTCGCGGTCGCCGATCGCGAGAATGTCGCCGTAGAGAAAGCCCGGAAGCGTTTTGGCGAGGCCTTTCCGGGTGCTGATGATGGCGAGACCGAGGGCGACAGCGCTTGAAAACAGGACGCCGAGCGTGGTATCCATCGCCATTTCGCCTCTACGGCGCAACTGGATGGCCGCCATGCCGGTTCCGAGGCCGAACACGATGACGGCAAGCCAGGGATCGATGCCGAGGACGAGGCCGAGCGCGACACCGGTGAAGGCCGAGTGCGCGACGGCGTCGGAAAAAAACGCCATGCGGTACTGGACGACGAGGCTGCCGCAGAGGGCGCAGAGCGGGGTCAGCAGGAGGATCTCCAGGACGGCGCGCTGCATGAAGCCCGCCTGAAGCGACTCGAACGGGAGGAAGGCGATGAGCCGGTAGAAGGGGGCGAGGAGCGATTCAATCATGGCCGGCCTCGTGGTGCGCGTGGTCGTGGTGGTGCGTGCAGGCCTGGTGACGAGCCGGGGAGTGCTCATACAGTCCTGAATGGAGCCCGTAGATCTGGAGCAGGTTTTCCGAGGTGAGCACCTCGGGGGCCTCGCCCTGGCAGGCGATCGTGCGGTTCAGGCAGAGCACGTGCGACGCATGCTGGGAGACGACGGACAGGTCATGGCTGACCATCACGATCGTGCGATTCTGGCGCGAACTGAGCGACTCGAGCACATCGCAGAACAGATGGCCGCCGGCGATATCGACGCCGGAAACCGGTTCGTCGAGGAACAGGATTTCAGGGTCCCGGTGGAGGGCCATTGCCAGCAGAACGCGCTGCATCTCGCCGCCGGACAGCCGGCCGAGCGGCCGGTCGAGGAGGTGCCCGGCTTCGAGCCGCTCGAGCGCCGACACCGCGTTTTCACGGGCTTTTGCGGTGATGCCGACCCAGACGGGGCGTCGCTGGAATTCGAAGGCGAAGAACTCGAGAACCGTGACCGCCGCCTGCCGGTCGATCTCCAGACTTTGCGGAACGTACCCGATGCGAGGCTTGTGCGGCTTTCCTTCGGGCGTGACGAATTCAATCCGTCCGGAATACGGCCGCAGGCCGAGGATCGCCTGGAGCAGGGTCGTCTTGCCCGCGCCGTTTGGCCCGATCAGGGCGGTGATGCAGCCGCGCACGATCTGCGCGTCGATATTCTCGAGAATGGTGTTCTGGCCGGCGGTTACCGAGACGCCGGACAGAACGATGGCTGGAGTGGGATTCATCGAAGTGCGGAGGCTCCCGACGCGAGGGGAACGAGCGAGGCGGATATGGCCTTCATCGCCGACTCGAGATGGTTCGGCGCGTCGGCATCGCTGCCTTTCGTGAGGGTCTGGAGTGCAATGACGGGAATGCCGTGCTCACGGCCGAGGGCTTCGATCTCCTCCGACGCCTCGAGGGCGTCGGTGAGGATCGCGACCGGTCGCCGGTCGCGGATCGCCTGCTCGATTCCGAGCCGCGAATGGGCCGAGTGCTGATGCTCGTCGTCGAGCTCGAACCGGGCGACGATGTCAAGATTTATTGCAGAAGATATATAATCAAGAGAGCTGTGCGTCACGACGACCGGCGTCCCCGCCAGCTTTCCGGCGGCCTCCGCCCATTCCTTCCCGACTTCGGCCAGGCGGGCCCGGAGATTCTCCGCGTTTCTGCGCAAAAGCGTCGCCGAATCGGACGAAACCACGTCGCCGAGAGCGCTGGCGGCCGCGTCGACCATGGCCGATAGGCCGGCCGGCGTCGTGAACAGATGGGGATTCGGCTGGTCTCCGTGTTCCGACCGCAGGGCGGAGGAGGCCGGAGCGATGTGGCGAATGCGGGCGGCGAAGCCGGATTCCGAGAGCCGGTCGAGGAACGGCTCGAACCCGAGACCGTTGGCGAGGATGAGGTTCGCCCGGTCCAGGCCCGCCATATCCGTCGGCGTCAGGGAGTAGTGATGGGGGCAGCCGAGTTCGGCGGGCAGCAGCAGCTTCACCCGTAGCGCCGTTCCCGAGGCGAGTTCCTTCGCGATCAGATACACCGGATACACGGTGCAGACGACGCTGGGTTCGGCGGCGGACGGCTGGGCGGCCGAAGATTGAAGACCAGAGCCGGCCAGGACCACGAGCAGCGCGATGAGAAAAACGAGAGTCTGTCGTAATCCGGGCCGGCCGTGGAAGAGGGTCATGCCGAAAGGTTCCATCCGGCTTCGAACGCCTTGACGTTCAGGTCGAGCAGCTTCGCGGGGATGCGCTTCTTCAGGCCATCCTGCCAGATTTCCCGGCCGATCATCGGGAGACGCTTCGCGAGGACGCCGAGCAGGACGACGTTCAGGCATTTCGGATTTCCGAGCGACTGGGCGGCCCCGAGGGCGTCGACGGCGGAAACATTGGCGGGGAACGCCTTGATGCTGTCGGCGATGCCGGACGGGTACACGCCGTCACCGGCCGAAACCGACATCGGAAGGATTTTTTGGGTGTTCATCAGCACGATGCCGCCGGGCTTGAGAAACTCACCCCAGCGCAGGGCCTCGAGCTGCTCGAACGCGAGCAGGATGTCGGCCTCGCCGCGTCTGATCAGGGGCGAATGGATCGCCGGCCCGAACCGGACATGGCTGACGACGCTGCCGCCGCGCTGGGCCATGCCGTGGACCTCGGATTTCTTCACGTCGAAGCCGGCTTCCATGGCGCATTCGGCCAGCAGATTGCTGGCCAGCAGGGTCCCCTGGCCGCCGACGCCGCAGAGCAGAATGTTCGTGATCGTCATCGTCAGGCTCCTTTCGCCTGTGTGATCGCGCCGGGCCTGCAGGTTTTGGCGCACAGGCCGCAGTGCACGCACAGCGTCGCGTTGATGAGGGTCTTGCCGTCGGCGGGGTCGCGCTCGATGGCCGGGCAGCCGAGCTTCCAGCACTGGCCGCACTTGACGCACTTCGCGCGGTCGATCGAAACGATATGCCGTTCGGGCTTGTAGCCCTTGAGCAGAATGCAGGGGCGGCGGGTGATGATGACCGTCGGTTCGTCTTTCGCGAGCGCCGCCTTGATCTGTTCCTCGAGCGTTTTCAGGTCGAACGGGTCGACGTCGACGACGGAGGAGACGCCGGTCGCCTCGCACATCTTCTTCAAGTCGAGCGCTTTGGTCGGCTTGCCCTTCAGGGTCGTGCCGCTGGCCGGGTTGGGCTGATGGCCCGTCATTGCCGTGATCGAATTGTCCAGCACCATTGTCAGATGCCGGCCTTGGTTATATACCGTGTCGAGGAGACCGGTGATGCCCGAGTGCATGAAGGTGGACTCGCCGAGCACCGCCACCAGCTTGCCGTGAATCTTCTCTTTCATGGCTTTCTCGATGCCGAGCGCGTTCGTGACGGAGGCGCCCATACAGACGATCGTATGCATCGCATTGTGCGGCGGAAAGGCGCCGAGGCTGTAGCAACCGATGTCGCCGGTGACCGTGCAGTCCAGTTTCCGAAGAATGAAAAACACGCCGCGGTGCGGGCAGCCCGGGCAGAGGACCGGCGGCCGCTGGGGAATCGCGACCACGGGCTGTTTCACGCGTGCCGGCGGTTTCGCCGCGACGAACTCGGAAAGCGACTCATGGAGGATATCGGGATTCAGCTCGCCGCAGATCGGGATGCGATCCTTGCCGATGCAGGCGACGCCGAGCGCCCGGACCTGCTCCTCGATGATCGGCTCGTTCTCTTCTATAACGATAACTTTTTTAACCGTGGCCGCGAACTTCCGCACGAGTTCGACGGGGAGGGGGTTCGTGAAGCCGAGTTTCAAATACGATGCGTTCGGGAACACCTCGCGGGCGTGCGTGTAGCTGATGCCCGAGGTGATGATGCCGATCTCCGGATCGCCCGCTTCGATGCGGTTCCAGGGACAGTTCGCGCCCCACGCCGCCAGCTTCGCCATCCGCTCCTCCACCTTCACATGGAGACGGCGGGCGTTATGCGGCAGGACGCAGTATTTGGCCATGTCGCGTACGAACTCACGGGCCGGGGCCTCGGTTCGCGGGCCGAGCTCGACAATGCCCTCGGAATGCGAGATGCGGGTGGTGGTGCGCAGCATCACCGGCGTGTCATGTTCTTCGGAAAGCGCATACGCGGCGATCGTCATGTCGTGCGCTTCCTGGCTCGTGCTCGGCTCGAACAGCGGGAGCTTGGCCGCGCGCGCGTAATGCCGGTTGTCCTGCTCGTTCTGCGAGCTGTGCATGCCGGGATCGTCCGCCGTGACGATGACGAGTCCCGCGTTGACGCCGGTGTAGGCGACCGTGAACAGCGGGTCGGCGGCGACGTTCAGGCCGACGTGCTTCTGGGCGCAGATCGTGCGGGCCCCGCCATACGCTGCCCCGATCGCCGTTTCCATGGCCGTCTTCTCGTTGACAGACCATTGGGCGTCGATCTCGTCGTATCCGCCGCAGAATTCGAGAATCTCTGTCGACGGCGTGCCGGGATAGGCCGCGGCGAACCGCACGCCCGCCTCCCATGCGCCGCGCGCGATGGCGGCGTTTCCCGACAGGAAGGCCCTTTCCCTGGAACCAGTCTTCATCTCTTTTTTCTCCTCAGGCCCGTCGCCCGGAGCGGAGGGCGCTCGTCTGCGCGCGGGCATGTGATGCGAGCGCCGCGATTATATCACATTTTCGGGAGTTGGCTTTTTTCCGGTGTCCCTGTATCATCCCTGCATCATCACCAGACGCAGGGAGTCGGCATCATGAACGTTCTTGTCACCGGAGCCGCCGGATTCATCGGATACCACGTCAGCGAAAAACTGCTCGCCCGCGGCGACACCGTCGTCGGCTTCGACAACGTCAACGATTACTACGAGGTCTCCCTGAAGGAAGCACGCCTGGCCCGCCTGACCGGGAAGCCCGGTTTTCGCTTCGTTCGTGCCGACCTGGCCGACAAGGCCGCCGTCGATCGTCTGTTCGCCGAGCACCGCTTCGACCGCGTCATCCACCTCGCAGCCCAGGCCGGCGTGCGGTATAGTCTCGAACACCCCGAAGCCTACGTCGAGGCGAACCTGGTTGGCTTCGTGAACATCCTCGAAGCCTGCCGGCACGCGAAGATTCCTCACCTGGCCTACGCCTCGTCGAGCTCGGTCTACGGCGCCAACACGCGCATGCCATTCTCGGTCCACCACAACGTCGACCACCCCGTCTCCCTGTATGCCGCGACGAAAAAGGCCAACGAGCTGATGGCCCATACCTACTCGCATCTGTTCCGGCTCCCGACGACCGGCCTGCGGTTCTTTACCGTCTACGGCCCCTGGGGCCGCCCCGACATGGCCCTGTTCGGCTTCACGAAGAAGATCCTGGCCGGCCAGCCGATCGAGGTGTTCAACCAGGGGAAGATGCGGCGCGACTTCACCTACATCGACGACATCGTGGAAGGCGTGGTTCGCGTCTCCGATCGCATCCCCGAGCCGGACCCCGCATGGACGGGCGAGCATCCCGATCCGGGAACCAGCCTCGCGCCGTACCGCGTGTACAACATCGGAAACCACCAGCCCGTCGAGTTGCTCGAGTTCATCGGCATCATCGAGAAAAAGCTCGGCCGCACCGCCGAGAAAAAGCTGATGCCCATCCAGCCCGGCGACGTGCCCGCGACCTACGCCGACGTCTCCGACCTCCAGCGCGACGTCGGCTTCGCTCCCGCGACGCCCCTCGAAGTCGGGATCGGCCGGTTCATCGACTGGTATAGAGAATACTATAAAATCTCATGAGCCCTGCAGGCTGAAGACCACCCGTTCGCCCTGAGCTTGTCGAAGCCTGTCCTGAGCCTGCCGAAGGGGCGAAGATCTCTCGTGCTTCGGCGGGCTCAGCACGAACGGGAAGGCTGAGTTGGCTATTCCAAAGCGAAGCCCCCGGACGGCGTGCCGTTCGGGGGCTTCGTATAAGGACGTCGGGGCGCTACGCCACGAGATTCTCGCGGTAGAAGTTTTCCCAGAGTTCCTTTTCCTCGTTCAGGGTCATGAGAGCGAGGTGGTCTGTTGCGAGTTTCGCGGCGAGGTCGATCAGCGGCATCGTGGCGGCCGCCGCATCGGGAAGCTGGATGAACATCACGCCGAGCATGCGGGCGCCTTGGTTCATCGGGAAGGCGATCAGGATCGACGAGTCGATCTGGTCCTTCACCGAGGCTTTGTGGGCCGGATTGGTCTGAAGGGCCCTGAAAACGCGTTCCTCGATCGAACGCATCTCAAATTTTCGGCTCGTGTCCAGGCGCGCCAGCGGCTGGACCATACCGTCTGTATGGACGCGGAACACCGAGACGTCGGAGGCGTTCGTGAGCTTGCCGAGCGACTTGCTGAAGCTCTGGAAAGGGAGTTCGCCCTTACCGGGTGAGAGGCGCATGAGGTCCATCAGGCCGTTGATCTGGGCGTCGAGAGTCGCGATCGTCGCTTTCAGCCCCTGCCGCTGGACGGACTGATCCTGTGTGGCGATGGCGTGCTTGAGGGCGATCGCCGTCTGCGACAGGTAGTAGGTCAGGAGTGAGATCATCTTTTCGGGGTTTTCTTCGGCGCCGAACCGGTCGAACATCATCATGCCAAGCAGTTCCGACTCGTGCCGCACCGGGATGTAGGCGACCATCCGCTGGACCGGGCCGTTCGAGATCTCGAGCGTTGCGGATTTTTCCGGATGGATCTCCGCCTTGATGATGACCGGCTGGCCCTCGTTGAGGACCGGCTCGAGGATTTTCGGATTCTTGCGCGGCACGTCGAGCAGGCTGGGGGAGGCTTTCCGTGTATCGAGGATCTCGTTGAGGCGGTTCGGCGCGTTCGACGACAGGAAGATGTGCAGGCAGGCGTCGTCGAGCTTGAACAGCGCCTTGGTCCGGCGCTCGATCATCGAGACAAGCGTGTCGAGCTGGTTGCAGTTCTTCAGCAGCTCGGTGACCTCTTCCAGAATCATCTGCTTGTAAGTCAGGTCGACCGTGAGAGCGTCGTTCGAGGATTTGACGCAAGCCAGTTCCGACTTCAGGGCAGAGATGTGATTGTCCTGTTCCGACCGCTTGTTTTCGAGAAGGCGAAGCCTGTCGGTGAGATCGTCGATTTCCTGCGACCGCTCGTTGGCCTGTTTCAGGCTCTTCATCAACTGCTGGTTGATTTCTTTGCCGTCCAGGACCGATTTCTCGAGGTCGAGGCGGGTCGTGTCCAGCGCCTGTTTCAGTTCGTCGACGCGCGCCTTGAGGAAGATCGGCTCGGTCAGATCGTCGGCGATCAGCAGGATCATCGGCTGATGCTCGTTTCCCGTCATTGGCACGAGCCGGCACGAAACGGTGTGGATACTGCCCTCGCCCGATTGGATGCGGATACGTTCGATTTCCTTCACGCGGCCGCCAGTCAGGACCGACTGCATGACGTAGCCCATGCCGTACTGCCGAAACGCCGGGATTGCGTCCAGAATGTTCCGGCCCGTCAGATCGTTCGCGAACAGGCCGGAGGCACCTCGGCGGTATTTCACGACGGTGCCTTCCGCGTTGAGGATGAACCAGGCCGTCGAAATATTTTCTGCGATATTGTTCTCGGCGATGCCGTCCAGGCGACTCTGGTCGAGAAGCCGCTGGAGAAAGTAGATGCGCTCCTTGAAAATGGCGGTGAGATTGTGCGCGAGATACGTCGTGCCGAGAAACGCGACGACCATCACGGCGAAGCTGGCGACCGCCCAGCCGAGCGACATGCTCAGGTCGCCATACTCAGGACTATAGAACTTGATGTGCATCAGCGCCTTGAAATGAACGAGCAGGCACAAAACGAAGTAGGCACTGCCTGTCAGCCCGGCGTAGATCGCGCCCTTATAGAAGCCCATCACCGCGCCGGCGACGATGATCGGTATCACGGCCAGAATCATCAGCGGGCTTTCGGGCGAGCCGGTGTAGCGGACGAACAGGGTGATCATGAGGAGATCGACGATCACCTGCGTGTGCATGACGTTGTCGAGGGCCAGCAGGTTGAACCGGACGCCCCGGAACAGTTCGAGCACCATCAGATACATCGTGGTGACGAGTCTGAACAGCAGGCGAGGCAGGATCGTGACCGCGCGAGGTCCGGCGGTCTTGATCTCGCCGAGATGCCTGATCAGAAGCAGATTCAGAAGACGGCGAAGCGCCGGAACGCCGTGGCGAAGACCGACCTGGCGGGTCAGGACGGAAATATGGACCGTGAAATAGATGTTCAGGCAGGCGAGGAGACAGCAGAGGACGTAGATGGGAGCGATCTGAAAGCTCATTCCCAGGAGTCTGGTCGACAGCAGCGCAAAACCGAACAAAATCGGTATGGCTGCCCATCTCAGGGTGACGAGACCCTGCGCGATCTGGAGTTCTCTCAGACCTGAACGATTGGATTGTTCCACGGGTGTCCTCCTGCATGCCTGACGGACAGAACGTGTCCGCTATCATGTATCGGCATGGGACGACGAATCATCGAGAAAAAAATGGAAAGAACGGAAAAACGCACCCGATGCGGTCTGCCAGGCGCTGAAAACAACGTCGCAGATCAGCGGATCTCGAGGAGCTTTTCCACCTCGCGCAGATTGCGGATGGAAATGCCGGCACCGGCGAGCTTGGCGAGGAATCGCGCCAGCCCGCTCTGGGAGGCGGTGCAGAGTTTCCAGCGACCGCGAAGTTGGCTGATCTCCGAGGATTTCGCCTTCAGCAGGTGCTTCAGGCTCTCGGACGTCAGAGGAAGGCTTGTCGGTTCGGTTGCCGCGGCGATCGGCCATGCCTCGTGGACCCGGTTCAGCAGTCGATACGGGGGATAGGCGCCGACCACGGCGAGATGCATGGTCATGCTCGCGAAAAAACTGTCTGACGCATCCGGATACTCCGGCTGGAAGCATGCCGAGAGGTCGGAACGAATCGCCGTGAGGGTGGAAGTCATCTCCGAGAACGGCATGCTCCATGCGATGAGCGTTTCGCTTCCGGTCTGCTCGATGAGCTGGAGCGAAGGGATGTTGTCGTCCTCGAGGAGTTTGTTGAGCGAAGACAACTGTTCGGGCATGCTCGCGAGCGGAGCCTTGATCAGGAGTGCGGCGTCGACGAACTCGCGGTTCCCGACCGTTGCGCTGCCGATGTTGGCTATCACGATTTCCGGGCGAGTTGTCCGCTCGATCATGAATTGATTCAGCGTTTCGTCGGGGAAGATCAGGATGAGTCTACTGCTAGTGGGGGGAACGAACCGAATGGCGGGGCGTTCCGGGAGGTTCCAGCCGTTTCGCCTGGCTTGCGCAGCGATCAGGGCCGATTTGGCGAGATCGCGGCGATCGAAGGAGAGCAGCTCCACCGAGGCCGATGCGAAGCCCGTCCAGCGG
Source organism: Candidatus Ozemobacteraceae bacterium (assembly GCA_035373905.1). Classification (NCBI taxonomy): domain Bacteria; phylum Candidatus Rifleibacteriota; class Candidatus Ozemibacteria; family Candidatus Ozemibacteraceae; species Candidatus Ozemibacteraceae bacterium. The sequence continues at coordinate 82,426 of DAOSOK010000001.1, forward strand.
GGATCGTTGGCGCGGGGAAACGTGCGGTCTTTGAGGAAGGCGTCGATGATGCGTTCCCGCTGGTCGATTTCGTGGATGGCCGCCGACGCGACGAGGACGAGAACCGTGCGGGTCGGGAGATCCCAGACGTCGAACGCGGTGGTGCCCTGGGGAAAGTTGGGCAGGGCGACGAACGATTCGCCGATATGTCGGGCCGTGAAATGAGCGTCGGGGGTGGAGGGTTCCCAGGTCAGAACGCGCGCGACCGCCGCGGAAGCGCCCGAATAGCGAAGGAAATCCTGGGGCGGGGCCAGCGGGCTGGCGTCGCCAGGCAGGATGGTCGACAATCTCGATTCAAGCCTGAACTGCGCCTCGGCGAGCGGGCCGTCGATCCAGAGCGTTGCCTTTGCCTCGTTGTCATGATACTCGCCGATGGCCGTGGCGAGCAGGAGTTCGTTGAGCTGGGGCTGGGACGGCGGGGTGAGGGGCTGTCTCAGGCCGGCCGTGATCTGGTCGAACAGGTTCCCGAGAAGAAGCTCGGCTTCCGGGGACGTCTGCGGGAGGAGCATGACGAGATGCGCCGCCGTCGGAGTTTCGATGAGGCGCCATTCGCCGCCGGCCATGCGCATCCGCTCGGCGAAGGAGTCCGCGCCCCCGGCCTTGCACACGCCGAGGAGCAGTTTCGAGATGTTCCGGGGCGAAGCCACCCCGTCGACGGTTCTGGTAGGGACGATCAATACGGCCCGGCTGATCGCTTCGGGGGTGAGGGCCGAAGCGGCCGAACCGCAGACGAACGACAGAATTCCCAGCAACCAGATCAGCGCGCGCCGGGAAAACGTCCGAAGATACTGCTCACAAGAAAGCGTTTTCATTTTCGGTGCATATTATACGATACCTCCATGGGCGGAGGTCAACACAAAAAGGCGGCGAGTTTTTTTCGGTATCAATGCGCTGCGAATGTTGCGGGAGAACGCGAGAACCGGTTACCCTTGTCCCCGATGATCTCTCCAGAACGATGATCGACCGTTCACCCTGAATCCGTCGAAGGGCGAGATGCCAGAGGCAATGATGGACTCCTATCAGATTCTCATGGCCGAATGCGGGGCCGCGCTGAGCGTGAGCGCTGTGTTCATGGCCATATTCGGGATCGCCGAACTGCTTCGGGGGTTCGACCTTGCCCCGCAGGAAGTGACCAGAAAATTCGTGCATCTCGGCGCCGGTCTTGTCTCGCTGAGCTTCGCCTATGTCTTCAAATCGCCGATTACCCTGCTGGTCATGCTGGTGGGCTTCGTCGCGGCCATGACCCTCGGAAAACGCTGGCATCTGATGACGGCGGTTCACGGCGTCGATCGTCGGTCAGCCGGCGATCTCCTGCATCCGCTTGCGATTTTCATCACGTATCTTTTCGCCACCAGGTTCGACAAGCCGCATTTCTATGCGATCGCGATCGCCGTACTCTCGGTCTCGGATTCGCTTGCGGCTCTCATCGGGAAATCGTACGGATTCAAGCTGTATGAAGTCGAGGAAGACAGGAAGAGCGTCGAAGGCTCGATCATCTTCTTCCTGTCGACGTTTCTGATCGTCCATCTCACCCTGCTGCTGGCCACGGATATCGACCGCACGGGAAGCGTGCTCGCGGCCCTTCTGATCGCCATTCTGGCGACCGCGTTCGAAGCCGTTGCGCTCGACGGGGCTGACAACCTGGTCGTGCCCGTCGGAACGTTGTTCGTGCTGATGAAGATCACGCGCCAGTCGATTCCCGAGATGGCGTTTCAGAACTGCCTCATGGGCATCATTTATTTCACGACGTATCTTATCGCGCGGCCCTCGGAAAAGCTCGGTTCGTCGGGCATCATCGGTATCGCGCTTGCCGGATACGCCGCCTGGAGCCTTGTCACCTGGGATTGGTATATCCCCATTCTCATCGCGACGCTTCTTCTTTCCTGGGTCGATGTGTTCCTCGAGCGACCCGGGCAGCAGACCGAGTTGCACCGCATCAGGCCGGTCTTTTATACCTTCATCACGTCGTTTCTCTGGGTGCTCGGGGCGAACATGGAGTTCGGCACCGGCACGGACCATTTCTACGTGGTTCCCTATCTGGTCAGCATTGCAGGCAATCTGAGCGTCCGATGGTCCTGGTATCAGCGAACGCATCCCGACGGAAGCGGGTCGCGGCTTCCCCGGCGACTCGTTCTTGCCTGGCCGGTCGGACGGGCCGCGATCCTCGCCCTGGTATTCCTCCCGGTTCATCTCCTAGGCGGATTCGGTCTGAACGTCGCTTTTTCGACGACGACCTTCATCGCCGGAACCTGGCTCACCGACCGTCTGTATTGGGCCATTGGCCGTTCCCGGCTCGAGACGTGGGACCGAAAGGCGTTTCTACGCATGGGAATGGCGGTCGTTCTCGTCTCGTCGGCCGCCGTCTATGCGGCAAATCTCTGGTATTACTGAGACGCGGGTTCAGTCGTAGGTCGGAACGAACGAATCGGCGTTGACGAGTCTGATCGGCGATGGGACGGCGGGCATCGTGATGACGGGATGCCGTCGTATGTAGTCCAGGAATGCCTCGCGGTAAAAGTAGCCGTCGTCCTTGCTGTTCGTGGCATCCTTGAACAGCACGTTCCCGTGCTGGTTCCCGTCCGAAAGATAGGAGATCGTGGCCACGCGGTAGGTGTTCCCCGCTTCGACCGGTCTGCCGGCGATCTTCAGATCGGTGACCACGCGGTTCTCGAGGTCGAACGTGCATGTGACGCCGCTGTACTGAAACCCGGAAATCGCACCGTAGTGCCTGCAGAGGTAGTCGAACATGGCGATGAGGCTTCGGCCGTCCATCGTGAGTGTGACGACGGTGTTGTCGAAAGGAAGCATGCTGAAGATGCGGCCGAGCGTAATCGGGCCTCTGGGCAGGATTTCCCGAATGCAGCCGGAATTGACGATCGCCATGTCGGCGCCGGTGAACTCGACGAGGCTTTGCGCGACGAGGGAGCCGAGCGGCAGAGTGTCGAGATGTTTTCGCTTTTCCGGATACAGGAATTCGACGTCGCTCCTGCCGACGATCTGCGACGTTCGCGCCCTGATCATTTCGTCATACGATTCGACGAGGCGATGAACCGGCGAATCCAGCGGCACGGTGATGGAGGCGGTGACCGGGATCAGCCTGCCCTCCGCGCCGGTGACGGTTCTGTCGTCGGCCAGCCGCAGATCGAGGCGGCCGAGAAAGACGCCCCATTTGAAGGCCTGGACGACAACGGTCCCGGCTCCCTTGCCCGTCGACGGGGGCACGACCGTCGGCTCGCTCCTGACGACGGTCGGCGTTTCGAGGTAGGTGTTCGTGTGGCCGCCGATGATCACGTCGATGCCCGAAACCTGCGAGGCGAGAGCCAGGTCATGCTCGTAGCCGGAATGCGAGAGGAGGACGAACAGGTCGGTGCGTGGTCCGAGCTCCGCGACCAGCGATGCGACCGCGGAAGCCGGCTCGATCAGGCGCATCCCGGCGCGGTTCGTCACCGAGATCACATCCCATGCGGCATTGCCGATGACGCCTGCAACGCCGATGGAAAGCCCGTTTCGCTCGATGATCCGGTAAGGCGGGAAGACGAGGGCGCCGCTCGAGGCGTTCACGACGTTCGCGCACAGGAGCGGAAACGAGGCGTGCCTGTACTGTTCGAGGAGGTTCCCGAGACCGTCGTCGAATTCGTGATTGCCGAGGGTCGTCGCATCGTATCCGCACAGGGAGTAGGCTTCGAGGTCCGTTTTTCCCTTGAAATACGAGTAGAACGGCGTTCCCTGGAAAATGTCGCCGCCGTCGAGCAGCAGCACGCACGACTCGCTCGCCCGGATCGACCGGATGAGTTCGTGCCTGCGCGCAATGCCGCCGACCTGCTTCCCGAAGTCGGGTATGTCGGCCGGCAGCAGGTGCGAGTGATGGTCGTTCGTGTAAAGAATCGTCACCGTCTTTCCTTCCGCGAATGCGTCTGACGCAATTCCGAAGACGGCAAAAATATATACTATAAAAAATATAAAAGGCGATTTCCGGGTGGAAACGGTTGCCATCGGGTTCTCCCCTTCCGGATGATGACGAAGTATACCACACGACCGCGTCGGGTCGCGAACCCGCCGGTCGAATTTCCAATCGCGCGGGGACGTCGGATGTGATACCCTGATCTTGCACCGCAACGGATTCCATCTCTCGAACGAGGCACGTGTTCAGCCCATGAGCAGTGAAAAGCCGGTCATCGCGATCTCGCTCCTCCGGGAGATCGCCCAGGCCATTTCCCATCTCAGCCCTGACCGCGCGATGCGGTTCCTCGTCGACAGCGCGGTCGCGGTCACCGAGTCCCGCGGCGGCGTCCTCCTGACTCCGCACGAGAAACTGCGCGAGATGGTGCCGATGATCGAGAGCCTTCAGCACGAACAGGACCGGCCCGCCTGGTCCGCCGTGTTTCTCGGCGCCTGCTACAAGACGTTCCTCAACGGGATCATGGAACGCTACTCCCGCGAGCGCCCCCTGCCGGTCGATCTCTCACCGAGTCCGAACGCCGGGTCGGCGCTCATCATGCCCGTCAAACTCGCGGGCAAGCCGGTCGCCCTCCTGTTCATCTTCCGGCACCCCGAGGACGGGGAGTTCACGCCCGAGCACCAGAGTTTTCTCGAGATCCTGACGCCGTTTTTGGGCTCGCTTCTCGAAAATTTCCGGCTGCATACCGAGATGATTCACAAAAACTCGCGTCTCTCGGCCCTTTACGACATCTCCCAGCGGACCGAGTCGATGATCGATCTGCGCGACGTCTACGACGCCCTGGGAAAGGTCATCAAGAGTTTCATCGACTTCGACGCCTACCTGCTGTACCTGCTGAGCCCCGACGGCACGATGCTCGAGGCCCGCTCGACCGCTCCGAACGCCCCGTACCCCATCCGGATCGCGGTGGGCGAGGGCCAGATCGGAAAGGCGGCCCGGGAACAAAAACCGTATCTCACATATACTGAAGAATATAAATCTGTTCTTATTCTTCCCGTCGTCGTCTCGGGAAAACTGATGGGCGTCGTCACGGTCGCGAGCCGAAAATCCTACGCCTATCGCGACGAAGACATCATCGGCCTGCGGATCATTACGACACAGATCGCCTCGATCGATCACCTGTTCCGCGATCTCCTCAGGCTGCGCGGCTTCACGCAGCACATCCTCGAGTCCATGACGTCGGGCGTCCTCATTTTCGACAACAACGGCGTCGTCACCTTCGCGAACCACGAGATGACGCGCATTCTCGACCGGCCCGTTCCCGAGAACTGGACGGCGGCGAAGGGCGGGGACGTCATGCCCCCGCCGCTGCTCGCGCTGATCGCCGAGGTGCTCGAAAACAAGATCACCCTCGAAAACAGCAAGGTCCGCCTGGAGCACGTCTCTCCGCCGTGCATCCTCGAAGTGCATGCGTTCCCCTTCCGCGACGAACAGGGCATTCTCGGGACGGCGTTCTTCTGCAAGGACGTCACGCAGGTTTCGCGTCTCGAGGAACAGTTGAAGCGTGCCGACAGGCTTTCCGCCCTCGGCGTGCTGGCCGCGGGCGTCGCGCACGAGATCCGCAACCCCCTCACGGGCATGAAAATGATCGTCCAGCTGCTCGCGGCAGACCTGGGCACGGAAGACCCGAAGCGCGAACCCCTTTCCATCATCCAGAACGAGATCGACCGGCTCGAGCGCATTATCGCCAATCTTCTCGATTTCGCACGGCCCAGCAAGCCCAAGGAGATCCCGATCGACCTTCGCGATATCCTCAACGCTTGTCTCCTGTTGATTCACAACCAGATCAACAAGGCCGGCCTCACCCTCGAAACGCATTTTCCGAAAGATCTTCCGACCGTCATCGGCGATCCCGACCAGCTCAAACAGGTGTTTCTCAACATCCTGACCAACGCGGTTCACGCGACGAAGCCGGAAGGAAAACTCGACGTGCTCATCGAACCCCGGCCGGAAGGGCTGGTGGCGGCGGTTCGCGACACCGGCTGCGGCATCCCCGCAGGGAAACTTCGGACGATTTTCGACCCCTTCATGACGACGAAGGAGGACGGAACCGGTCTTGGCCTTTCCGTCGCCCTGCGCATCGTCGAAGAGCACGGCGGCCGCATCGACGTCGACAGCGTCGAAGGGCAGGGAACGACGTTCTCCGTCTGCCTGCCCCTGCCGCCCCAGGCGAACGGAGCGTCGACGAATGCATGATCCGCGGTTTCCCGTCTGGGGCATCACCGGCCCGATCGGAGCCGGCAAGACGACGCTGGCGGAGATCCTCGCCCGGTCGGGCGCGATGAATCTCGAAGTCGATCGGATCGGGCACGCGCTTCTCGGACGCAAAGAGGTGCAGGAACGTCTCATCCGGGCGTTCGGCGACACGATCGTGACCGATGCCGGAATCGATCGGCGGCGGCTGGGCGAGCTGGCGTTCGCATCATCCGAAGCGACGGCCCGATTGAACCGAATCATGCACCCGGCCATGATCGATGACGTGGAGCGGATTCTCCGCGACGAGCGCGAACGGGGAACGCCGCTCGTTCTGTTGAACGCCGCTCTCCTGTACACCATGGGACTCGATCGGCTCTGCAGAGTCGTCCTCTACGTTCGCGCGGCCGACGCCATCCGCCTCGACCGGATCGTGTCGACCCGCGGACTGCCCGTCGAGTCGGCCCGGGCACGCCTCCTTGCGCAGGACCGCGAGCCTGTGGATGACGGGCGCGTGATTTTCTGCGACAATGAAACGTCCGTCAGCGATCTCGAATGCTGGGTGAAAGCCCGTCTGGGGCCGTTGCTTCCCGAGAAAATGAAGAGTTCCATGGAGAAGACCGTATGAAAGCCGAACATCGTCATGATGACCTCGTGAAGGCGCTGGATGCAATTTCTGGCGTGACGGCGGTTCCTCACTGCCTCCTGCCGATGCTCGCGGCGCAGACCCTGTTCGTGCCGGCCGGTTGCTCCGACCCGGAGGGGGGAGCGCTCTGGATCTATACCGCTCCCGGCCTGAACTCGTTGAAGGAGCCTGCCGGCGAATACGCGGATATGACGATGGCTGAAATTCTCGCCCGAATGGATCGGGAGGGAAAGGGGAGCCTGGTCGTCGACCCGGGCCTCCCGCATCAGCTCCCGATCCGGGGAGAAGACCTCGAGGTTCTCCGCACGCAGGTTGAGACTTCGGGACGGCGGGGTGGCGGCTCCGAGTCCGTGGAGTGTGCGACCGGCAGCGAGTTGGCGCTGGCTGCCCCCGAACCTCTTCCGCCCGCCTCCTTCCTCGATGCGCTGAAGACGGCGTTGCGCTCGGGGGGCAGGTTCAAACGTGCCTGGCTATTCGAGGCGCTTTTTCCGGGCCAGAAAAATGGGGAACTCTGCATCGGCGTCGAGCCGCTTCCAGAGACCGATCTCGCCGCTCTCGAGCGCTGTCTCGGCGATGCCGCCCAGAAACATGCCGGCCAGGTGGCGGATCGCGGAAGTCTCGCGTTTTTGCCCCTCCAGGATGCCGAATTGATCGACATCGTGGCGAGTATCGGCCTGCTTCTCGACGAGGGAGACCGCCGATGAGCGTTCCGCAGAGCCGGCAGGAAAACGCCACGCGCACGGCCGTCATCTGTATCGCGCAGTATCATATTGCATCCACCCTGTCGGACCAGGTGATGGCGGCCGGATATGCCGTACAGCTCGAGAATCCGGGGGAGGGGCTGTACGAGAGAATCGTCAGACACAGTCCCGGCCTGGTCGTCTTCGACGGCGAGGCCGACCTGGAGGCGTCGCTCAGGATCGCGCGCCGGCTCGAGCAACTCTGGGTTCATCGCATCGTTGCGATCGGCCAGGAGACGATGGACAGGCTGCCGGCCACCTGGCTCAACGATTTCGACGATATTCTTCCCATGCCCATACGGCCTGCGGAACTCCAGGCGCGCCTGGCCGTCGCTGACCGGCTGTACAAGCTCGAAAATAAACTTCGCCGGAGCAACAGCCGCGTCGAGGAGGCGGACAGGATCATCGCGCGGGGCAACCGCCAGATGCTGCAGGACCAGTACGCCGTGGCGAAAATCCAGACTGCGCTGCTCCCCAGTTCGCTGCCGGCGATCTCGGAGGCGGAATTCGCCTGGACGTACAAGCCCCGCGCGGAAGTGGCAGGCGACGGCCTCAACGTGTTCCGTCTCGACGAGGCGCACGTTGGCTTCTACGTGCTCGACGTTTCGGGAAGCGGCACGCCGGCCGCCTTGCTGTCGGTGCTTCTGAGCCGCCAGATTTCACCGTTTCCCGTCCAATCGACGCTCCTGAAAAGTCTCGTGAAGGAAGCGCCGGGATACAGGCTGAATCCCCCGTCGGAAGTCCTGAGCGAGTTGAACCGGACGTTCCCGTTCGATTCCGAACGCATTCAATTCTTCACGATGTTTTATGGAATCCTCAATGTCAAGACGGGCAACCTCCGATACGCCGTCGCCGGACACCCTCTGCCGGTGCTGACGCATGCCGGCATGCCTCCCCGATACCTCATCGGCGGCGGGTATCCCATCGGCTTCGTCGATGATGCCGTCTACGAAGAGCACCAGATCGACCTGTGCCATGGCGACCGGCTTTTCGTCTTCACCGACGGCCTCAGCGAGGCCCGCGACGAGAGCGGCCGCCAGTTCGGCCCCTTCGCCATGCTCCAGACCCTTGGCGGCATCGACTCGTGCGATCTGAAGGACAGCGTGCTGAAGCTCATGTCCGCGGCGGAAGCCTGGTGCGGGAAGGCCGGTTTCCATGACGACGTATCCCTGCTGGCCGTCGGCCTGCGGTGAACCCGGGAACGAACATCGATGTCGCATCATGACCACGAGGCGGAAGCGCCGAAATCCCTTTCTCTGGGCGTTCTGACGCTGTCGGACACGAGAGGGGTGGCGGAAGACCGGTCCGGAGCGTTGCTGAAGGACCTATTGTCGGGCGCCGGCCATCACATCGATGCGTACGCGGTCATCCGCGAAGATCCCGGGCTTATCGAGGCGACGCTGATCGAGTGGCTCTCAAAGCCTCTCGACGCGATCGTCACGAACGGCGGGACCGGCCTCACCTCGCGCGACGGGACGATCGAGGTCGCCCGCCGCCTGATGCAGAAGGAACTCGAAGGATTCGGCGAACTCTTCCGTTTTCTTTCCTTCCAGCAGATCGGCCCCGCAGGAATGCTCAGCCGCTCGACCGCCGGACTGGCTTCGGGGAAGATCCTCGTCTGCCTTCCCGGCTCGACCAAGGCCGTCAGGCTGGCGGCGGTCAGGCTTCTCATCCCGGAGCTGCCCCACATGGTCAGAGAAGCTCGGCGTTGAAAATAATACATCAATTACAATAAAACAAGCCGGCGCCTCAGGGCGCCGGCCTGTTCCGTGAAGACGGGGATCAGGAACCGAACAGTCCCTTCAGTTTCCCAAGGAGGCCGCCGGACCCCGCGTCCGTCAATTTCTTGCCGGAGATCGCTTCCATCAGCTTCAGCAGGTCGGTCCGGTACACCGAGGCGTCGTCGGATTCGTAGATCGTCTTGCGGTTGTCGATCAGACGACTGACCGCACCGCCGTCGTCGTGAATGGTGAAATCGACCTTGTGCTTGAGGACGTTTCCGACTTCGGTTGTCGGGATGGCGCCGGCGCTGCCCTCGCGGTTGACGATGAGCTTGATCTTGTCCGGCGGATACTTCAGGTTGTCCATGACCTTCAGGCAAATGTGCATGTTCTTGATGTGATTGGCGTTCGGAAGCATCACCATGAAAATATAATCTGAAATATCCATGGCGTTGATCGTCAGGTCCTGGAAGAAGGAGTGGAGATCCAGGATGATCCAGTCGAAATGTTTGCGCACGAGATCAAGAAGGGATCGCAGGTGGCTCGAGTTGATCATTTCCGACTGCTCGGGCTTGACCGGAGCCGCCAAGACCGAGAAGCCCACGGGATGCTGCACGAAATAGTCCTTCAGCACGTCGATGTTGTCGGTCGGGTTGTCGACGAGGTCTGCGATGGTGCGTTTCTGGTTGAGCCCGAGCATGAAGGCCATGTCGCCGAACTGGAGTTCGAGATCGACGACGAGGACTTTCTCGCCGGCGACCTTCGTGAGGCCCGACGCCAGGTTCGCCGCCAGCACGCTCTTTCCGGCTCCGCTCTTCGGGCTGAACAGGGAGATGATCTTGGCGTGCTTCTCCTCGACGGGTTTTTCCCCGGCGGTGCTGCGAAGACGACGCGACAGCGCCGTCATAATGCGCAGGGAGATGAACGAGTTCAGCCGCAGCAGCATGTCGAAGTCGGTCTTCGAGATGACGAGAAGCGTGCAGATGTCGCTGGTGCGGATGGTGGCCGAGCGGGGGGCGCCTTCGATCAGGGCCATTTCCCCAAAGAAATTGTTCTTGTCGCTGGCCTTGATCGTGTTGACGACCTTGTCTTCGCCGTTTTCCTTCTTCAGGATCTCGACGACGCCCTCCTTGATCAGGTAGAACGCGTCTCCGATGTCACCTTCCTTGAAAAGCACCGTTCCCTTCGGAAACGAGCGTTCCTTCACGACCTCGGAAATCTTCTTGAGATCCGATTCTTCCAGTCCTTCGAATAGAGCTATCGAGTTCAGCAGACTGATATGACTCACTTCCTCTCGTGGAAATTATCGCTGCCCGGAGCTTCAGCCGGCGAGCGAAGGTTTCTTCATGGTGTCTTCGGCGTTTCGGCCGCCGGCTTCGATGCCGCGTCCGCCGCCGGTTTTTCCTGCGTCTTCGGGGCTGTGCCGGCGGTATCGCCGATGCCCATCAGGCGGTTGTAGATTTTCTCGGCGGTTTCGACGTTGAGCAGCTTTTCCCAGACGGTGTCCTTGCCCTTGAGGGAAATGAGTTTCACCTCGGTGGGATTCACCGCGATGAAGGCCATCGGCTCGATGGTCGCGCCGCCGCCCGAGCCGCCGCCGAACGCGTTCGACTCTTTCTTGCCCTCGCCGCCGCCCGCGCCGAACCCGAAGGAGACCTTGGTGACGGGAATGACCGTCCAGTTCTGCACCGTGATCGGCTCGCCGACGACCGTCTTCGAGTTGATCGCGACCTGCAGCTCCGACAGCACCGTCTTGATGAGTGAATCGATACTCATGGATCTACCTCCGAGAATGGGTGAGCACATCTTACCAGAGTTGCCCCGTTTTGTGAAACAAGATCGTGAAAACCTCAATTCCGGATTCTATCTGCGACATCTGCTGCATCCCATTCCTCTTGGGATTGGTTCTCCTGTATCACGCTTTCGTCTTTGAGCGGGCTTTGTGCCAGTGCCAGAGGTCGCGGAGGGCTTTCCAGAAATCGAGGGTCGTCAGCAGGACGAGCCAGGCCCAGAGGATGCGCCAGGGCTGGATGAGGATGCCGCCGTCGACGAGAACGTGCAGGGTTGGTCCCGTGAAGACGGGGATCGGTTCGAAACGGACGGAGAACGGGACCAGAAGGCCCGCGAAGGGGGCCGCGAGGCCCTGGGTCATTCCCGTGAGATGGGCTTCGGTGAGGCCGTAGCGGACGCGGCAGACGGAGGGGCGCAGGTGAACGCCGTTCCAGTGATCGGCCGCCAGTCGCTTCAGCAACGGGGAAGCGCGTCGCCAGCCTTTCATGCCGAGCTTCAGCCAGGTTTTTGCCGTGCGCCAGCCCTCGGCCGCGCGGCGCCGCAGTCGCCGCAGGTCGGTGCGGATTCTGTCGCCAAAGGGCTTTTCGCGTGAGGGAGATTCTTCTTCCTGCGTCGTATGCGGAGATGCAGGCTCGAAACGAGGGGAGGCGGCTGAGGTCTCGGAAGAAGGGGATACGGACTCTTCCTCGCTGAAGGGGGACACCGGCGCGGATGGCGCCTTTTCCGGAGGTTCCTGGTGTGGGCGTGGAGCTGCCGTTGTCGCCGGTTTCTCAGCGGCGGCCGGAGAAACGGAGAGGACCGGCTCGGCGGCCTTCTCTTCGACGCTCTGCGGCATGTCGTCCTTCGGTGACGCGGTACTGTCTGCTGATTTCATGGGTGGGGGCTGAGGAGGAGCCGCAGGGCGGACAGGAGGGGCCGATGGAGCTTCGGCCTTCTCGGCTGGAACCGGTGCGGCGGTCGAGAAGGTTGGGGTCGGGGCAGGGGAGGGTGGTGGCGGGGCAGCAGGGGACGAGGGCGATTTGCGCTCGGGGCGGGGCGGCCTGCCGCCGGCGATCCGCCAGGACCAGCGCCAGAAGCCGATGCGGACGTTCCGGGCACGCCTGTCGAGGCCGGCGTCGAGCCAGAGAAGGCCGAACAGGTGGGTGAACCTGACGTGACCCCGCTGGCCGGCGGGCGTTCCCCGGAGACGGAGCATGAAGGTGAGAGGGTGGAGGAGGAAAAAAGCCGAAACCACCAGGGTCGCCGCAAGTGCAATCTTGAACAGCAGCCACCCGATGCCGAACGCGGCCCCGGCGAAAGCAATAAACTGTTCAATGTATATCAGATAACATATAATGGCGGCGCATATCGCAGCGACCGGCAGCGCGATGTCTCTGGCCGTCATCACGGAACCACCATCGCGAGATCCGCGCGGCCGGCTTCGACCACCGCCCGCGTCACGGCCGGCAGGACCTCGCCGTCGAGCTGGACGCCGACCGGTTCGGGGCATTCTATCTCGATTCGGCGGCCCGTCGCCCGGCAGGCAGCATCCGGCGGCGGGCCGCGGCCCGTTTTGGCGCCCCAGAGGCCCTTCAACAGAGGTCTCAGCGAGAGGCTCTCGAACAGGACGAGGTCGATCACGCCGTCGTCGGGGCGGGCCGCCGGCGCGAAAAACAGGTTGCCGCCGTACCGGCGGAGATTCGCGCAGAGAAGGTATGCCCCGGTGCGCCACTCCGCGCCGTCGACCCGCACGCGGAGGGTCGGAGGCCGGTAAAACGGATACCGCAGGGCCGTTTCGAGGTGAAACGCGTACTGGCCGAGCAGGCGCTTCGACCGCGCCGGAACGTGGCCGGCGACGTGGGCGTCGAACCCGAAGCCGGCCGACATGAGAAAACGTCTGCCGTTCATGCGCCCGGTGTCGAGCCGCTGAACCGTGCCGGTCAGGAGGAGTTTGGCGGCTTCCCGCAGGTTGAGAGGGATGCCGAGCTCCTTGGCGACGACGTTTGCCGTGCCTGCCGGCAGAAGGCCGATCACCCCCGCGGAGGGAAACTCGGCGATCGCTTCGAACAGCGTGCCGTCGCCGCCGCAGACGGCGACGAGCGTGTCGGGATCGCTTCCGTGACGGCGGGCGAGTTCGGTCGCGTGGCCGGGCCGTTCGGTCCAGACGAGTTCGGTGGGAACATGCGCCGAAAGAAGGTCGACGGCCGCCCGCAATCCAGCCTGATCCCGTCCCCGGGCGCCGGGATTGGCTATCAGGACGACGTTGCGGAGACTCATGAAATCTCTACGGCGTGCGGATCGTCCAGGTCGCCGGCGATGACGCAGGGGCGCGCGGCGACGTCATGGTTGAAAACCACGATGGTTTTCGTGTTCAGCACCTGGTCGATGAACCGCTGACGCGACCGGAGGCTTTCCAGCGGACGGATATCGAACGCCGACTGCCAGATCGCGTTGAGATGGCAGGAGGTCGGGCAGAGGTCGGCGGGCCAGGCGAACTGTTGTTCGCCGCTCTGGAGGAAAACCATCTGATGGTGGGCGGTGTGTCCACCCGTGACTTTCAGCAGCACGCCCGGAAGAATTTCTACGTCGCCGCTGATCAGTTCGAGGCGGCCTGTCTCCTGCAACGGGATCACGGCATGCGGCAGATACGACATGCGCGTTCGTTCGTTCGGCCTGCAGGCATCGTTCCATTCGCCGACCTGGACGATGTGGCGGGCCTGCGGAAAAACGGGCACGCAGTCGCGACGGTCGTCGGTGAAGCGGGTCGCGCCGCCGACGTGATCGAAATGGAGGTGCGTGAGGACGAGATGCGTGACGTCGGACGTGGTGAGCCCGAACGGCGCCAGCCGCTCTTCCCAGGACGTCTGCCGGGTGATCTCGCCGTATTCGCGCTGTCTGTGGGTGAGCTTGTCGCCGATGCCGGCATCGACGAGAAGGACGAAATCCTTTCCGCGCACGAGCAGCTGGTGAAGGCCGAGGGTGACCCTATTCTGGGCGTCGGGGGTCATGCGCTTTTCCCAGAGTGCCTTCGGGATCATGCCGAACACGGCGCCGCCGTCGAGTTTTCGCGTGCCTTCCGTCAGAATCGAAATGTCGAACTCGCCCAGATGCATGAGAGCCTCCCGTCAATCGCTGCCTGATTCTTCTTCGATCCGGAATGAGACGTTGAGAGGGCCGATCGCGTACGTATCCTCCTTGACGACGGCGATCAGATTCAACCGGCGGCCGAGGCTGCGAATCTGGTTCACCATGTCGAAAAACGAGAGCATCGACTCGGAGGAGAGATTGCCGAACCGCCCGGTGAGCGGATTGTCGATCATTCCTGCGCGCACGACCTCATGGTTGATCTCATCCATGAAGTCCTGGATGGTTCTGGCGATTTCCGTCCGGTCGCGCGAGCCGTCCACCTCGAGTGACGCGATCTCCTGGCCGGCCTTGAAGATGAGACTGTTGGGCCGGACGATGAACTTGACCTTGCCCAGCGACTCGCCGACGGCGATGTTTTCGTCCGCGATCGCGCCCACGACGATGTCCGCCGGGGACGTGGCGATCAGGTCCGCCATCCTGTCGATCTGCGCATCGTTGTCCGCGAAAAAGGAGGAACCGTCCTTCACGATGAGGCCGCGCGAGCGGGCCTTGTCCGACAGCTCGCGCACGAACGAGGCGAGATCCGCTCGCACATCGGAGGCGCGGCGGCCGCTGGGGAAGACGCGGGCGAAGATCGGCTCGTTCTTCCGGAAGACCACAATCTCCTGCTCCTTCGAGCGCATTCGCGTCTGGAGATCCTGGATTTCGTCCGAGAGCCGCTTTCGCTCGGTTTTGAGTGTCTCGACGTCCTTCGTCAGCTCCTGGACTGAGAACAGGGCGATCTTGACGCTGTCGGACATGATGGCTGCGACGGTCAGGGTGAGGAGGGTGATGGACATGCCGGTGCCGACCGCGACGACAAGCGCCGTCACGCGCGGACGAAGGCCGAGGACGCTGAGACGCCGCTTCCCGACGAGCGTTCCAAGGTAGTCGCCGATATAGGCGATGACGCCGCTCACGACGAGGAGGACGAGCGTGTAGATCACTGCTGCGGCCGCTCTTTCTCGATCTGGTCGAGCTGGAATCGTTCGCCCAGATAGAATTTGCGCGCCGTCTCGTCGTTCGCGACGTATTCGGCGGTGCCCGAGACGAGAATCCGGCCGAGATTCATGATGTAGGCGCGGTCGACGATCGCGAGCGTCTCGCGCACGTTGTGGTCGGTGATAAGCAGGCCCAGGCCCTTGCGCTGGAGTTGGAGCACGATCGACTGGATGTCCTGGACGGCGATCGGATCGACGCCGGCGAACGGCTCGTCGAGGAGGATGAAGCTGGGCTCGGCAGCGAGCGCGCGCGCGATCTCGACGCGCCGACGCTCGCCCCCGGAGAGGGCGTAGCCCATGCTGTCGACGATTTTATGAATGTGGAGTTCCTGGATCAGGTAATCGAACCGTCGCTGCCGCTCTTCCTGCGGGATGTCGATGTTTTCGAGAATGAGCCAGATGTTCTGCCGGACGGTCAGCTTGCGGAAGACGGAGGCTTCCTGGGGCAGATACCCGATGCCGCGGCGCGCGCGCCTGTACATGGGCATCTGGGAAATATCCCGGTTGTTATACTGAATGACGCCCGAATCCGGCTTGACCAGCCCCGTCACCATGTAGAAGGAGGTCGTCTTGCCGGCGCCGTTCGGGCCCAGCAGACCCACGATCTCGCCCTTGCGGATGTAGAAAGAGACGTCATCGACGACCTTGCGGCCGCCGTAGGATTTGCAGAGGTTGCAGGCGCGGATCTCGTCACGGCCGTCGGGGGCGGGGGAGCCTTCGGCCCCGCGGTTTTCCTGCACCGGGGCCGGCGCCGCCGAAGAAACGGCGGAATCCCGTGAAACACCGGCCGGATCGACGTCTGGGGTGGGGAAGAGCGACTGGGTGTGTTTCATCGGAGGCTCACTCGGGGCTCTCGACGCCGGCATCGCCGCCGACGGGGGTGTAATCGCCCGGCGGGAGGCCGGCGGGTGGGGAAAGCTGGACGGCGCCTTCTCCGACGGAATCGGAAGACTCCTCCTCGGCGGCTTCGACGACGGCGGCTTCTTCCCCGGATGCGGACTCCGCGGTTCCGGAGGCCGTTCCGGGTTCTTCTCCGGCTTTCTTCTTCTTTTTGCGTTCCTTGCGCTTGCCCTTGTCGTCATCGGGACCGCGCTGGCCCTTGGGATACACGGTGGCATGCACCTCGCCGACGGCGATCGTGCGGTCCTCGTTCGGGTAGTAGATGATTTTGCTCGCGTACAGTTCCGAAACCTGTTCCTCGGCCCCCGCCGATTCCTTGGACGTCTGCCAGGCGTGGGCGTGGCCGACGATGATCATGCGGTTCTCGCGGTCGAGGTAGATCGCCTTGTCGCCGGTGGCCTTGAGGGTTTTCGTCTTGATGACCACGTCGGTCCGGGCGATCGCCTTGTCTTCGGACGAGAACAGCTCGAGGGTGTCGCAGACCAGGTCGGAGGTCGGGTCCTTCTCGTTTTCCTTCGCCTCTTCGGGCGTCTCGCCCTCGCGATAGGGGATCTCGATCACGTGCACGTTGCCCTTGGCGAGGAAGCGGTTTTCCTTGTTGAACGCCTCGACCTCGTTGCAGGTCAGGATCACGCGCGACTTCTTCTTGGTCAGAATGCCCGTCTCGTCGCGAGACTCGCGTTCGACGATGCGCTCGAGCTTCGGGTTGCCCTTCGCGAGCATCCGGTCTTCCTTGACGTAGGCCTCGAGGTAGTCCGAGGTCAGGGTCGAGCCGGGTTGGGTGACGACCACGTTGTCGATGGCCTTCACCAGTTCGAGAGAACGGTCGTAGATGCCTCGGTCCGCGGTGAGCGTCGAGTCGGCGCGGGTCGCCTTGATGCCGCCCTTTGCGACGTAGATGTTGTTCTCGAACGTCATCAACCGGCTGGTGATCTCCATGTCGCCCGCCATGATCGAGGTGAGGGCGGAGGCGGCGACGGCGCAGGCCGCGACGGCGATGAGCGCGAGAACGAGCGATCGGCGGATGCAATAACGGTTCATGGCGTGTCGGCTCCGGGGGCGGCGATCTCGGAAAGGGGGGCGGAAGCGAGCTGTTCGGGCGTTCTTTGCCGTGCGGTTCCTGCGGGCCGTTGTTTTGCCGGAGCGGATCGTTCGGAATCCGTCTCGGAGTCGCGGAAAAAACAACGTTTTACCAGCGAATAGGCAGGCGTCACGGATTTCAGGAGCGATTGGAGAGTTCCGGCATCAGGCAGGGCGGGGGGGAGAGCGGCGGGGAACGCCGCCGGGGGAAGACGCACCGCAGCCGAAGCGACGGCTTTCAAGGTTGCCGAGGCGGTCTGGGAGGCCGTTTCCCAAATTCTGATGAGCACGTCGCGGGCCAGGGAGCCTTCTTTTGTCTTCGGGTTGTAGCGCAGTTCGCGGCCCGTCACGATCATGTCGTCCTTCCAGAGCGTGACGGGCATCGAGGAGAATATCTCATTGCGAGAAAAGAAATACCTCATCTCTTCGCCGCGAAAACGCTCACGGGTCGACGTGTGCAGTCGCACGTCGCCCCAGAGACGCGCTTCGAATGGGGTTTTGAAACCCCACGAAGCGACGAGTTCGCCCGTTCGCGTCGCGATCTTCCGATCGAAAAAATATGCGTGAATGTTGGTGGCGGTCATATTGCTCTGTGAATCATCCATATCTACCACATCCGCATACAAGGTGGCATTCTCGAATCCGGCTTCGAGTTCGTCGAATTTGACGTGCGTGAGCCGCATTTTCTGGCGCGCATACCGACTCAAGGCGTCTTTTTCGAGATCTTCCCCCCAGAAAATAATTCCGAGGAAGCCGGCGAAAACGAGGCCCCAGAACCAGAAGGTCATGTAGAACGGCTGTTTCATGCACGGCGCCCCAGGTCCGCGTGCTCGTACCGCTCGTGAAACCAGACCCAGAGATCGGGGCGGCGCCGGAAGGCGGCTTCGTATCTGGCTACGTAGGCCGCGATGCGGTCGGGCATGGGGGCTTCCGCCGGAACGTCGACGGGCGGCTCGAACCGGATGTGGTGGCGGCCGGCGGCGTCGCGCTCGTTGAACACCGGGATGATCGGCGCACCCGATCGCTGCGACAGCAGGACGGGAGTCGGATAAAACGAGGCTTCGCGGCCGAAGAAGGTGGTCAGGTAGCCGCGCTCGCGGGCGTTGAGGTCGGCGAGCACGCCGATAATGCCGTTCTTGCGGAGCGTACGGAGGGAGGCGGCGAGGTTGTGGTCCATCAGAATCCGGACGCCGCGGTTCTCGCGGAAGCCGTTCATGAACTCGGTCATGCGGTTGACGGCCTGGGGCCGGGCGATCGCGTAAATCGGGTAGCCGAGCCTGGCCATGGTGTAGCCGATCAGCTCCCAGTTGCCGAAATGGCTGGCGAGCAGGACGATGCCTTTGCCCTTCGAAAGGGCGGCATCGAGGTGTTCCCGGCCGGTGACGCTGATGAACGTGGGATCCGCCTCGAGGAGTTTTTCGTAGAAGAAAATTTCGAGCAGGCTCAACGACTGGTTTTTTTCTATACCTTTAAGAATAGAATCTCGGCGGTCCGCGAACTCGGCGGGAAGAAGTTCGGCGGCGCGCCGTATCTGCTGCCGGAATGCGATGCGCATCGCCTTGCCCAGCAGGCGGGCGAGGCGCGGAATGGCGCGCACCGGAAGCCGCACGAGTCCGCGATACAACAGCTCGACGAGCCAAGCGCGCACGTTCCGGCGGAACGTCTTGAAACGGTCATGCCAGGTATTCGTCAACCAGAGCCTCCAGGCGCCCCTGGTGCGTCAGCATCAGGTCGACGGCTTCGCGGACGGCCCCTTTTCCGCCGTCCGAACCGAGCACGAAATCCGCGTACAGTCTGACCACCGGGTGCGCATCGGCGGGTGCGAAAAACAGGCCGGTGCGGCGTTTCGCCGGCAGGTCGTTGAAGTCGTCGCCGATGAATGCCACCTCTTCCGGCTTCAGGCCGCGGCGCGCGAGAATCTCCTCGATGACGGCGGCCTTGCCGCCCACGCCCTGGTGGAGTTCGTCGAATTTCAACTCGGCGGCGCGGCGGGTAAGCGCTTCGGAACTTCGACCGGTGACGGCCCCGCAGAGAAGGCCGGCCTTGTGCCACAGGGCGAGACCCATCCCGTCCTTCGTCGAGAAGAACTTGAACTCGTCGTGGCCGTTGCCGAGCGCGATCCGGCCGTCGGTCAGGACGCCGTCGCAGTCGAAAAGCAGGAGCTTGATGCGCGCGCAGGCGCGCTGGAAATCAGTCGCGTTCATCATGGCGGGGTGCCCTGTATATACCAGATTGTCGGTTCCCTGTAAATGGATCTTCCTCCGGAAGGGGGGTTGTCCGAGGGCGCCGTCGGTGCTACACTGGAACTCCCATGAACGTGGATAAAAATAGTGAAAATAATATATCAACATTCTCTTCGTGGAGCCGGGCGTCAGCGCTTCGTCGGTGCGGCGTACCGCGTGGCTGATTTCTCGTGACCCCGTTCTTTTCGCACTCGCGGGGAGACTCTTCCCGTAGGCGCCTCACTCGCGGAATTCGATGAAAGGGACTGTATGAAACGAATCCTGTTCTATATCGGCGAGTTGATGATGATCGTGGCGATCGCATTTGTCGTTGCCCAGATGGCGGGGCGGTCTGGAGGGACGGCTTCCAGGCGTGGGGCGCCCGGCGCCGCCGCCGTCGCCGTCGAGGTCGCACCGGTCAGGGTGCTCGATATGGAGGACGAAGGGCGGTTCACCGGCTCCCTCCTTCCCCGGGCGCGGTTCGTGGTTGCCCCGAAGGTGGCGGGCCGACTGAAAAAGCTCGCATGTGACGTGGGCGACTCCGTCTCTCCCGGGCAGGTGATCGCGGAAATCGAAGACGAGGAGTTCGTCCAGGACGTTGCCCAGGCGGAAGCCGATCTCGCGATCGCCCGGGCGAACCTGACGGAAAGCGTGGCGATGCTGGATATCGGCCGACGCGAGTTCGAGCGTGTGAAGGCCATGCGTCAGCAGAAGGTCACTTCCGAGGCGGAGGTCGATGCCGCCCAGGCCCAATACAAAAGCCGGGAGGCGAAAACCGAAGTCAATAAGGCGCAGGTGCTCCAGAAGGAAGCCGCTCTGAAAACGAGCCGGATCAGGCTCTCATACACGAAAATTCAGGCCATCTGGGACGAAAAGACCTCCACGCGCCTCGTCGGCGAGCGGTTTCAGGACGTCGGAGCGATGTTGTCCGCAAATACGCCGATCCTTTCGTTGCTCGACATCGAGAAGGTGATTGCCGTCGTCGATGTTGTCGAGCGCGACTATTTCAGGATCCGCCCCGGCCAGGAGGCGGTCGTCACCACGGGCTCCCTCCCTGGCCGTCAGTTCAAGGGAACGATCGTCCGCATGGCTCCCGCCCTCGATGCCGAAACGCGACAGGCGCGGGTTGAGATCGAAATTCCGAACCAGGATCTCCTCCTCAAGCCCGGAATGTTCGTGACGACCGGCATCCGGTTCGCGCGCCACCCGAACGTGACGGCCGTTCCGTCTTCAGCCCTTGTGTCCCGGGACGGGCGCAAAGGCGTGTTCCGGATCGATCCGGAAGCGCAGAAGGCTTATCTGATCGACGTCGAGCCCGGTATCGTCCAGGGGGATTTCGTGGAGATTGCTTCCCCGTCCCTCGACGGAACCGTCGTCACCATGGGGCAACACCTTCTCGAAGACGGCTCCCCCGTTCTCGTGGCCGGCGGTCAGACTGAACTGCCCGTCGCCGAAGCCGGGAAAAAAGGCCGGAAAAAGCCATGAGCGTCTGGAAAACGTCCGTCCGTCGTCCGATCGGGACGACCATGATGACGCTGATGGTCGCCGTGTTTGGCTTCGTTTCGCTGTATCACCTTCCCATCGACCTCATGCCGGACATGACGTACCCGACCATTTCCCTGGCCACCACCTATCCGAACGCCAGCCCCGTGGAAGTGGAAACCCTGATCACCCGACCGATCGAACAGGCCCTCAGCGCGGTTCCGGGGGTCGACGAGCTTTCCTCCGAATCCACCGAGGGACGGAGCAGAGTTCGCGTCTCCTTCAACTGGGGCACCGATCTCGACGCGGCGGCCAACGATATCCGAGACCGGCTCGATCGCATCATCTCTCGCCTTCCCGACGGGGTGGAACGTCCGACCCTACGGAAGTTCGACATGTCGGCGGTGCCTATCCTGATGCTGGGGGCCTCCGCGCAACTCGACCCCGTTCAGCTCCTGAAGCTGATCGAGGACCAGGTGAAATACCGGATCGAGCGCATCCCCGGCGTCGCTTCGATCGACATCCAGGGCGGCCGCAAGCGGGAAATTCACGTCAATCTGCTTCCCGAGAGACTCAAGGCGCTGAACATCCGGGTCGACCAGGTCGTATCCCGCCTGAAACAGGAGAACATCAACCTCCCGGCCGGCATCATCGAGGCCGGCAACTACGAGCTTACCGTCCGGACCCCCGGCGAGTTCTCCAAGATCGACCAGATCCGGGATATCGTCATTCTCGAGACGGGCAGCTCCCGCGTGCGGCTCGGCGAAGTGGCGCGTATCGAGGACCGGTGGGAAAAGGCCCGCCAGATCATCCGCATCAATGGGCGGCCCGGGGTGCGCATTTCCGTGAACAAACAGTCCGGAAAGAACACCGTCGAGATCGCTGACGCCGTCCAGGCCGAGATCCAGAAGATCAACCAGGATATCCCCCAACTCCGGCTGACGACCATTATGGATAGCTCAAAATATATAAAAAGATCGATAAATAACGTCAGCTCGTCGGCGGTCCAGGGCGGATTTCTTGCGATCTTCATCCTGCTGGTCTTCCTCGGAGACATCTGGACGACCCTCGTCATCGGGACGTCCATTCCTCTCTCCATCATCGCGACATTCGCCCTGATGTATTACAACGGCTTCACGCTGAACATCATGTCGCTCGGCGGCGTGGCGCTGGGGATCGGCATGCTGGTCGACAACTCGATCGTCGTTCTCGAGAACATTTTCAGGCTCCGGGAAAACGGCATCGAGCCGAACGAAGCCGCCATCCGTGGAACGGGCGAGGTGGCGGCGCCGATATTCGCCAGCACGATGACCACGGTGGTCATCTTCCTGCCGCTGCTGTTCGTCGAGGGAATGACCGGCGTCATGTTCAAGCAGCTCTCCTGGGTCGTCAGTTTTTCCCTCATGTGCTCGATTCTCGTGGCCATTACTCTCGTACCGATGCTCTCCGCGAGGTTCATCCGCATCTCGGGAAAAGGCGAGGGCGGTTCAGTGTCTCTTCTCACGCGGCTTTCGCGACGATTCATCGGCTTTTTCGAACGACGGTATCTCGAGGTTCTCCGGCTGGTGCTTGCCTGGCCGAAAGCGGCAGGGACGGGCGTCATCGTCATGCTCGGCCTTTGTCTCGGTCTCGCCAAGGGGATTCCCACGGAGTTCATGCCGACCGCCGACGAAGGAGAAGTGCGGGTGACGGCCGAAATGGAGGTTGGGACGCGGCTCTCGCTGGTCGAAGAGAGGATGGCCCAGATCGAATCCCGCATCCGGAAAGCCGTTCCGGAACTCGTGGATATCGTGTACAGCGTCGGTCAGGGAGCCGGAGGGGGGGGCGGTGGCGGCCACGGGGCGGTCAACACCGGTGAGATGCGAATCCCGCTCGTCGGCAAAGATAAAAGGACGCGTTCGAGCGCGCGGATCGCCGTCGATCTGAGGAGCGTGCTGGCGGATATTCCGGGCGTCAGGATCAGGACCCGGGAAGGAACGGGCATGTTCCTCATGCGAATGGGGGCGGGCAGTGCCGACAAGGTGCAGGTGCAGATCCGGGGGAACGACCTGGATACGGCCGATCGCCTTGCCAAGCGGGTCGAGAGACTTCTCGCCGGAATCGACGGGATATCGGACATCCGGCTGAGCCGCGAATCGGGTGCGCCCGAGCGACTGATCTCGATCGACCGGCAGCGGGCGGCCGATCAGAAGCTGACCGTGTCGAAGATCGCCGAATATCTCGAAACGGTTCTCTCCGGCACAGGGGCCGGGAATTTCCGAGACAACGGTGACGAATACCGGATTCTCGTGAAGGGCGAAGAGCCGGAACGGATGAGTCTCGAGGACATACTCGATCTCACCGTTCTCAACTCGGCGGGCCGGCGGGTCGCCCTGCGGAACGTGGCATCGATCGTCGAACGCCAGGGGCCGATCCTGGTCGAACGCGTCGATCAGGAGCGGGTCGTCAACCTGACCGCCGACCCCGGCGTCAGACCCCTCGGCACCGTCCTGGCCGAAGTCGGTGAGATCCTGCGGAGCGTTCCCCTGCCGAACGGTTTCAGCCTGAATCTCGGCGGAGATTACGAAGAGCAGCAGCGCGCCTTCCGGGAACTGCTGCTGAGTTTCGTCCTGGCGGTGTTCCTGGTCTACATGGTCATGGCCGTGCAGTATGAATCCCTGCTCGATCCGTTGATCGTCATGGCCACCGTGCCGCTTTCCTCCATCGGCGTCATCCTGGCTCTGCTCGTGACGGGAACGAGTTTCAACGTCCAGTCCTTCATCGGGTGCATCATGCTCGGCGGGATCGTCGTCAACAACTCGATCCTGCTGGTCGATCACACCAACATGCTCCATCGCGAGCGCGGAATGGATCTTGACTCCGCGCTGATCGAGGCGGGGCGCGACAGGTTTCGGCCGGTTCTGATGACGGCCCTGACCACGATCCTCGGCCTCGGGCCCCTGGCCCTCGGATGGGGCGAAGGAGGCGAGGTTCAGGCGCCCATGGCCCGGGTCGTCATCGGCGGATTGCTGTGCGCCACCATCATCTCTCTGACGATCATTCCCGTCGTCTATTCGTTGTTCTATACATCAAAAACTACAGAAGGACGTTGCGATGCCTGAGACGAAACCGGTTTCCGTGATTGCCCTCGCCATCCTCGGCCTCTTCACCGCCCTTTCCGCCGCGGGAGCCGACCTCGCCGCATCCGATACCGCGGGATTTTCCGGAATGTCCGCTTCCGAAACGGAGCATGTCGCGACGGAATCTCCCAACTCAGCAGCGGCAAACGATTCCGACGTGTCCATCCCGCAGATCCTGATCGCATCGGAAACGCTTGCCTTTGCCTCAAAAACGGCATCCCTGTTCGCCTCAGGCATGCCTTCTCCCGGAAAGCAACTCCGGCTGAGCCTCGGTGAAGCCGTGTTTTCCGCCCTTCAGCGGAACCGGGGACTCGCCGTCCAGCGTCTCGAGGTCGATATGACCGGAACCGCCATCGATGAGGAACGGGCGGCGTTCGATCCCGTCCTCTCGGCGTCGCTGTCGAATTCCGACCGCCTCGGGAAACAGATCATGCAAACGGGCGCTCTGGGCGACAACGTGAGCAACCGGACGGACGGAACGGTGGACTGGAGCAGCCGTTCGACGTCCGGAACGAAGACGTCTCTGTCTCTGACCAACACCCGGACGCGGTCGGCGCGGGCGCCCAACCTTTTCGGAACGCGACTGGGGCTCGATATCACGCACCCTCTCCGTCGCGGCGCGGGAAAAACCGTGAACACCATCGCGGTCGACCAGGCGAAGCTCGACTTCCAGGCCTCGCGGCACGAACTCGAGGGGTTCGTTCTGGCCCTCGTCGCGGAGGTGGAGGCGAAATACTGGTCCCTGTTCCTAGCGGCCAGGGAGTTGGACATCATGCTCGAATCTCACCGGCTCGCCGTCATGCAGCTCGAAGAGACGCACAAGAAAATCGCCCTCGGGAGCATTCCCGAGTCGGAGCTGGCTGCCGCCGAAGCCGAGGTGGCGCTTCGCGAGGAAGGGATCATCGATGCCCAGAGCAGCCTGGAGGCGGCACGAATCGCCCTCCTTCGCATCACCAACCCCGGAACGGGATCGTTCTGGGATTTCGACCTCGAGCTGACGGACGTCCCGGATGTGAAAGACCCGCTGATCGGGAATGTCCGCGAGCACGTCGAGATGGCGCTCGAAAAGCGGCCCGAGCTTCTGCAGGGGGGCGTTCTGCTCGAAAAGGGCGAACTCGATTGCGTCCAGACGAGGAACGGCCTCCTGCCGCGCCTCGATTTCTTCGTGACCCTGGGAAAATCAGGATATGCCTCGACCTTCGAAAAAAGCGCCTCGGAACTGGGGATGAAGGCATACGATCTCGCCGCCGGCCTCGAATTCGAAATCAGCCCCGGCCGCCGGGCCGCCCGGATGAAGGACGAGCGGGCGCGCCTCTCGGTCGAGCGGCAGAAGGAAGCTCTGCGTAACCTGTGCCAGTTGGTGCAGGAAGAAGTGCTGAAGGCGTATCTCGAGGTTCAGCGTTCGCATCAGCAGATGAAGGCGACGGCAAAGACCGTCGAGAAGCAGAAGGAGAAGCTTCGCGTCGAGCAGATCAAGTTCAGCCTGGGGAAGACCACGGCGTTCCAGGTTGCACAGGCCCAGCGCGACGTTGCCGACAGCCAGACGGCGCAGATGCGGGCCCGTATCGGGTACATGAACGCCCTCAACGACCTGTGGCGTTGCGACGGAACCCTCTGCGAGCGGCTCGGCATCACCGTCGAGACGGGCGCCTCTCCGCGCAGAACGACCGACTGACCGGCGAGGGACCGCTTCCGGAAAAGAGCTTTTGGAACGGCGACGCGGACGGTTTGCGATGCCCCCGCGATGCGGTCGCTTCCGGATTTTGCCTGTTGTGATGTGGCTGGCCGCGAGGGATTCTGGTATACTCGACGGCCTATGAAGGCGATTATCGGGGCGTTTTTTCTGGCCTGGATGCTGGGCATGATTCTCATGCCGATGGTCCGGCGGATGGCGATCAGGCTCGGCTTGGTCGACCGCCCCGGTACGCGCAAAATCCATCGCATGCCGGTTCCCCGCATCGGCGGCCTCGCGATCTTCGCCGCCGCCATCATGGGGGCGCTGCCCTTCCTGGCCGACGAGATCAAAACCACCGGCGTCATGTTCGCCGGCACGTTCATCTTTCTCGTCGGCCTGATCGACGATCTTATCGACCTGCCCGCGAAAGTGAAGCTCGCGGGGCAAATGGTAGCATGTGCTATATTAATTGCCTTCCACGTGAAAATCGATTTCATGACGGATTTCATCGCCGGCAAAGGGCTCGTCGCGCTCGGCCTTCTCACGATTCCCCTGACGTTTCTCTGGGTGATCGGCCTCACGAACACGGTCAACCTCGTCGACGGCGTCGACGGCCTCGCCGGCGGCATCGTGTTCATCGCCCTCGCCACCCTGATGGGCGTCCGCCTGCTGACGCACCACACGCAGGACGCGCTGATGATCACGAACGTGCTTGTGCTGACCGCCGCGATCATGGGCGCCCTGCTCGCGTTTCTCAAATACAACGTGCATCCGGCCACGATCTTCATGGGCGACTCGGGCGCATATTTCCTCGGCTTCATGACCTCGGCGCTCTCGGTCGCCGGGGCCGCGAAAGGCACGATCCTGCTGCCGCTCGTCATTCCGCTGGTGGCGTTCGGCCTGCCGGTGCTCGACGTCGTGTTCGCGATCCTGCGGCGGTTCTTCCGGCGCGCGCCGATCTTTCAGGCCGACAAGGAGCACTTGCATCACCACCTGCTCCGGCTCGGCTTTTCCCAGGCCGACACGACGCGATTCATGTGGATGGTGTCGAGCTGTTTCGGGCTGTTGGCCCTTCTCATGGCTGACCTGCGCCACCGCGGCCTCGACGTCGTGATCATGGCCGTCCTCGTGTTGATGATCGCGGCCTGCGTGGTATTCTTCGTCAATCGAACCAATGATAAAACACACCGTCACCTTCCGTAACGTCCTTCTGCAGGATGCGGCCGTCGGCCATCTGCGCCGCTCCCTCGCCCGGAACCGCATCTCCCAGACGTATCTTTTCGCAGGCGGTCCGTCGGTGGGAAAAGGCCGCACGGCGCTGGCGTTTTCAGCGGCGCTTCAGTGCCTCGAAAGCGCCGGGCCGGCCGAAGACGGGCTTCCGGATTCGTGCGGCGGCTGTCTCTCCTGCAGGCGCATCGCCGCGGGGTCGCACCCGGACGTTACGACGGTCACCCTCCAGGGAAACGACATCCGGGTAGACCAGGTGCGCCGGCTCCAGGAGCTCGCCGTCCTCCAGCCGAACATGGGCAAATGGCGGATCTTCATCATCGATCCTGCCGACCGCCTCAACGAATACTCGGCCAACAGCCTGCTGAAGATTCTCGAAGAGGCGCCGCAGCGTGTCGTGTTCATCCTGCTTGCCGAGAACCTCGAACGGATCCTGCCGACGGTCAGGAGCCGGTCCGAACTGGTCGCCTTCCGCACCCCGTCTCACGACGAGGCCCGCGAGGCGCTCGCGGCGATGACCGGTCTCGAGGCCGGGATGGTCATGCGGGGATACGCCCTCGCCGACGGAGCGTTCGGGACGGCAGGCCGCCTGCTCGCGGAGGGACTGCCGCCTCGCGAGGAGTTCGCGGGGCTCCGAACGGCGCATACGCGGTTCATTGCGGAGATCGTCGCTGTCGGAGCATCTCTGCACGCCCGTCTCGAATCGGCGCCCTCCCTCGAGGCGGCTCTTCAGATCCTCGAAGCTGCCCACGCGACGGCTTCGGCGGCCCTGCTGACGGCGCGGCGCGAGCTGGTCCGGGGCCTGGTCGTCAGCGTGAGCCTGCCAGCTGCGTTCCCGATTCTCTTCACGCGCCTGTTCATCGAGGCCGTCGACGGCGTCAAAAAAGAACTCAAAAAGGCGGTCGAAGGCCTGATCGGCAAGCACAAGCAGGCATACGCGCCGGGCCTGCTGAAGGAGATCGACGAACAGTGCGGCGCGGCGATCGGCGCCTGGGCTTCCCGGCAGCCTGCGGCGTTTCTCGAAGGGTTGATGCGCTGGCACGAGGATCTATACCACTGGGGGTTCACGGAAGACGAGAAGTGTCTCTTGAACCTTGACCGGAAAGACGATATCATGGCTGTCACCGCGGCCCGGGGGCCGGCATGTATCCGGGCGCGCCTGCAACTTTTACATCACAGCCTCGAACTGCTCAGGCGGTTCGTCCAGCCCGTCCTGGTGCTGGAAAACGTTTTGACTGACATCGGAGGACCGATCGCGTGAGCCGGTATGTTTCTCTGCGTTTCCGCAAGCTGCCCGTGGTGCACTGGCACCTCGAGCCGCAGCTCGACCTGTCCCCCGGCCAGAAGGTTGTCGCGAAGACCCTCCACGGTCAGGAAGTCGGCACGGTTCTCGCGGTGCTGGCCGAAAACACCGAGCCGAAAACTCCCACGGAACCGTTCGTGAAGGACATCGTGCGGGTCGTCGACGAGAATGATCGCGTGACGATGAGCGAAATCTGCAAAAAGGAACGCGAGGCGTTCCTGCGCTCGCGGGAGCTGGTCGCCCAGCACAAGCTCGAGATGAAGATGCTCAAGGCCGAGTATTTCTTCGACCAGACGCGGCTGATCCTGTATTACAAGTCGGACATCAAGGTCGATTTCCGCGATCTGCTCAAGAGCCTCGCCACGTCTTTCCGCACGCGCATCGAATTGCGGCAGATCGGCGTTCGCGACGAGACCAAGCTGCTCGGCGGCCTCGGCTGCTGCGGCAAGGAAGTCTGTTGCGCCCAGTTCATGACCCAGTTCACCCAAGTCTCGACGAAAATGGCCAAAGATCAGAACCTGAGCCTGAATCCGGTCAAATTGTCCGGTATCTGCGGCCGGCTGCTCTGTTGCCTCGGCCACGAATACGAGTATTACGCCTCCTTCCACGGGAAGTTCCCGAAACTGGGGGCCGAGATCGTCGTCGGGCCCGAGAAGGGACGCGTCATGGATCTGAACTACATCACGCGCACGCTTCTGATCGGATTCTGGGACCGACGAAAAGTGACGGTGTCGCTCGACATCGTGAAGGGTCGCAAAGATGCGGCGACGGGGCGCAACATGTGGTGGGTTCAGGAGGAAGGCCAGTCCGAGCCCGACCTGGGCATCCTGTTCCAGCAGATCGTCCCGCCCGTGAAAAATCGCGGCCGGGACAAACCTCGCGACGGCGAGGGGGCAAAATCGCCGTCGGCCCGCGGGCAGGCTCCGGCCCCTCTGGCGGCTGAAGGCGGGGCTCCCGCCGAACTCGCCGACGACAGCGTTCCTGCCGACTCCGTCGAAGAGCTTGCGAAGATTGACGGGGCGGCCCCTTCCCGGCCGCCCGACGGCCGCCTGGCCGGCGAAAACCGGAATCGCGACGGCGGCGGCCAGGGACGCAGATCCGGCTCCGACCGCGACCGGCCCCGGCGCGATCAAGGCCAGCAGCGGAACGATCGCGATCGCCGGCCCGGCCAGCAGGGCCATGAGACCCGCCCGCCCAGGCAGGGGCAAAACCAGGGACAAGGACCGGGGCAGCGGGGCGACCGGTCGTTCCGGAAACCCGCGGACCAGCCGGCCTCGGACGCCGGCGACAAAGATAAAACCAGCAATTGATCACTCCCCCGACGGCGAGGCTGAAGACGGCCGAGCCGCCGGGCAGAAACGAGGGAACAGCGTGCCAGTAATCGGATTGATCGCAGGGAACGGGCGATTCCCCCTGTATTTCGCCGAGGCGGCCCGGCAGGGCGGCCACGAAGTCATTGCCGTCGCCATCAAGGAAGAAACCTCGCCCGAGCTGGAAAAGAACGCGGACCAGGTCTACTGGTTCCACGTTGGCGAGCTCCAGGGCATGATCGACGCGTTCCTTCGCCACGGCATCGACAGGGTCGTCATGGCGGGCAAGATCACCAAGACCCGCATGTTCAACCAGCTCAAACCCGACGCACGCCTGATGCGCGTTTTCGAGAAAACCCCCATCCGCAACGACGATGCGCTGCTCAAGGCCCTTGCCGGGGAGTTCGTCAGCGAGGGAATCCATGTCTGTGACTCGACGATGTTCCTGGCGTCGCTGCTTCCCCAGAAGGGGCCGCTCACGCGCAGGCACCCGACCACCGAGGAGTGGCTCGACATCCAGTACGGCCACGAGATCGCGAAGAAGATCGCCGGCCTCGACATCGGCCAGACCGTTGTCGTGAAGAATCGCGCGATTCTCGCCGTCGAGGCGATCGAAGGCACCGACGAGGCGATCCTGCGCGGAGGCAAGCTTGGCAACGGCGGCGTCACGGTCGTCAAGGTCGCCCGCCCGGACCAGGACATGCGGTTCGACCTGCCGGTCATCGGCGTGGACACGATCCGGACGCTGATCCAGGCGAAGGCCCGCTGTCTCGCCTTCCAGGAGCAGAAAACGCTTCTGCTCGACCGGGCCGAGGTCGTCGCGATGGCCGATGCGTCCGATCTGGCAATCGTCGTGGTGTGAACGGAGGCTGATATGAGCGAGGCAGTCAGGGTCGGAGTCATCGGGACCGGGCATCTCGGAAAACACCATGCGCGCATTCTCGCCGATATGGCGGGGGCGAAACTCGTCGGCGTCTCAGACGTCAACGAGGAGGTCGGCCGCGCGATCGCCGAAACGTACGGCGTCTCCTACCACCGCGATTTCCGGGAACTCGGCGGGAACGTCGATGCCGTCTGCGTCGTCGTTCCGACGTTCCTGCACCATGAGGTGGCGCGGTTTTTCCTCGAGCGCAACGTCAATACGTTCATCGAAAAGCCCCTCACCAAGACGCTCGACGAGGCGACCGACCTCGTGAAGCTGGCCGGCGCCAAGCAGCTGACCCTCCAGGTCGGCCATGTCGAGCGCTTCAACGCCGCCATCATCAGGCTCCAGTCGTTCTGTGAGTATCCGCGGTTCATCGAGTGCCAGCGGATGGGGCCATTCTCCAAACGCATTTCGGACGTCGGCGTCGTCCAGGACCTGATGATCCACGACATCGACATCGTGCTCTCCCTCGTGCGGTCGCCCATCGCCCGCATCGACGCGGTCGGCATT
Source organism: Candidatus Ozemobacteraceae bacterium (assembly GCA_035373905.1). Classification (NCBI taxonomy): domain Bacteria; phylum Candidatus Rifleibacteriota; class Candidatus Ozemibacteria; family Candidatus Ozemibacteraceae; species Candidatus Ozemibacteraceae bacterium. Next base: position 113,373 of record DAOSOK010000001.1, read on the forward strand.
CCGGTCCTCACCGAAAACGAGGACATCGCGAACGCCCACATCCTGTTCGAGAACGGCTGCATCGCGAACCTGACCGCCTCGCGCGTGAGCGACGAGGTGATCCGCAAGCTGCGGATCTTCGAGCTCGACAAATACTGCTCGCTTGATTACGCCAACCAGGCCATCACGCTTCGCCGCAAGGACGAGCGCGAGGAGAAGATCATCAAGGAGCAGCTCGACATCCAGCGTGTGGAGCCCCTGCGCCAGGAACTCGAGCATTTCATCACCTGCATCCGCGAGAAACGCAAGCCGCTCGTGACGATCGAGGACGGGAAGAACGCCCTCGAAGTCGCGCTCGAAATTCTTGCCCAGATAAAGACCGGGTGGACCCGCAAATGAATGGAAGCCCGGTCCCGGGCGGCCTGCGGGAACGGATTGGCGGCTTTTTCTTCCGCTGGCGCGACGTTCTCCCGGTTCCGATCGCCCTGTTCCTGGTGGCGCGGGCGAAGTTCCGCCCGCTCGGATGGCTGCTCGGCCTGCCCCTCGTCGCCGCCGGGGAGATCTTGCGGCTGGCGGCGATCAGGCATATCGGGCCGACGACCCGGACGCGCGAAATCTGCGCCGATCGTCTCGTCACCAGCGGCCCCTACGCCTGGGTGCGGCATCCGCTCTATCTGGCCAACGCCCTGAAGGTCGCGGGGATGCTGCTCTGCGCCGGCAATCTGCCGGCCGGCGTCCTCGCGACGATATTCTATACCGTTGAATTTACAACGATGATCCCGTACGAAGAGGCGTTCCTGAAAGACAGGTTCCCCGAATCGTTCGAATCCTGGGCCGCGCGGACGCCCGCGTTCATCCCGCGGCGACCGGAGAAAGCCGACGAAAACGCCGAAACGCACCCGAAATGGGATTGGGGGGAAGCCTTCCGGTCCGAGCGCCGCACGTTCACGTCGACCGGCCTGATCCTGTCGGCGCTGGCGGGTGCATGCCTGGCGCGCAGGGAGAATACGGCGTGAGTCCGAAACGCATCTTTTTCATCGCGGGCGAGCACAGCGGCGATCTGCAGGGATCGCTCGTGTTGTCCCACATGAAAAAGCTCGAGCCGGACATCGTCGCCGAAGGGATCGGCGGCCCGCTGATGCGCAAGGCCGGCTTCGAGTGCATTCACAGCATCGACGAACTGGCCGTCATCGGGTTCGTCGAGGTGTTGAGCAATTTCCGGCACCTATACGGCATCTACTCGGACACCTGCCGCATCCTTGCCGAGCGGCGGCCCGACGTGCTGGTTCTGATCGATTACCCCGGCTTCAACGTGCGGGTTGCGAAGGCCGCGAAAGCCCTTGGAATACATGTCGTCTATTATATAACGCCGCAGGTCTGGGCATGGCATTCGAGCCGGGTTCGTAAGATAGCGAGCGTTATTAACGAAGCCGTCGTCGTCTTTCCCTTCGAGGTCGACATCTGGAGACAGGCGGGCATCCCGGTCGAGTGGTTCGGCCATCCCCTCATCGGGACGGCCGCGAGCCGGATGCTTCCCGGCGAGTTCCGGGCGCAGCACGGTCTTGGCGAGGGGCAGCTCGTTTCTCTGTTGCCCGGCAGCCGGAACCAGGAGATCTACTATATCCTGCCGCCCCTGCTGAAGGCCGCCAAAACGATCGCCGCGAAGCGGCCCGACACCCGCTTCCTGCTTCCGGTCGCCGGTTCGATCGGCGACGCCGTCCTCCGGCCGCACCTGAACGACTGCAATCTGCCCATCACGGTGCTTCGCGGCCAGACCTACGAAGCCGTGGCCGCATCGGACCTTGCGATGGTCGCCTCGGGGACCGCGACCCTGGAGACGGCCATTCTCGGCACGCCGATGCTGATCGTCTACCAGACGAACTGGTTTACGTCGCTATTGTCCAAATATCTGATCCAGGTGCCGCATATCGGGCTTCCGAACGTCGTCGCCGGCCGCGAGGTCGTTTCCGAGTTCATCCGCGGGGATTTCCACCCCGAAACCATCGCGCGGGAGGCGGTGTCGATCCTCGAGTCGCCCGAACGTCAGGCCCGCATCAGGAACGATCTGCGCGAGGTCCGGAAGCGGCTCGGGGAACCCGGAGCCGCGGCCAGGGTTGCGGAACACCTCCTCCGGCGGCTCGGCGAGGTGGCGAAGCGATGAATACCCTCAGCCGCCTGCTCGGATACTTCCGGGGCTATCTGCCGCATCTGTTCGCGGGGATTTTCTTCAGCTTCGTGATGGCCTTGTGCACGATCTACCCGGCCTGGATCATGAAGAGCGTGGTCAACGACGTGCTGGTCAACCGGAACGTCGCCTTGCTCAACATCATTGCGATCTCCCTGATCGTCGTGATGGGGATCAAGGGCATCGCGAACTTCATTCAGAGCTATATCATGACCTGGGTGTCGCAGCGTATCCTGACGACGATCCGCTCCCAGTGCATGGACCACCTGCTCCGCCTGTCGCTCAACTACTACGAGCGACAGCGCACGGGCCAGTTGATGAGCCGCATCACGAGCGATGTTCTCGTGCTGCAGGGACTGCTGTCGGGCTCGACGGGGCTGCTCGGCGACATCATCGCCTTCGTCGGGTTCTGCGGCTACATCTTTTGGCTCCACTGGAAGCTCGCCGTTATATCGATCATTATTATTCCGATCATCGGCGCGATCATCAACAAGTTCTCGCGCAAGATGAAGAAGATCGGAACCCGCATGCAGACGCGGATCGGCGACATCGCGACGGTGTTGCAGGAATACATCACCGGCGTCAAGGTTGTGAAGTCGTTCACCCTCGAGGAGTTCGTCCGGGGCCGCTTCGAGACGGCGAACGAGGAGAACTTCAAGGAGACGATGAAGGGCAACCGCATCAACTCCGCCACATCGCCGGTCATCGAGTTCATCAACACGGTCGGTCTCTCGATCATCTTCTGGTATGGCGGCTACGAGGTCATCAGCGGCAGGCTCGACGCCGGCCAGCTCATCAGCTTCCTGACGGCTCTCGTCGGGCTGTTCACCCCGATCAAGAACATATCGAAGTTCAGCAACGTGCTCTCGCAGTCGATTGGCGCCGGCGACCGGGTCTTCGAGATCCTCGACGCCCCTGTCGACATCGAGGACCGCCCCGGTGCCCGCGCCCTTCCGAAGTGTCGCGGCCGCGTCGAGTTCAAGGATGTCACGTTCTCGTACGGCGAAAACGAGCCTGTGATCGAACATCTGAACCTCACCGTCGATCCCGGCGAAGTGGTGGCGCTCGTCGGTCCGTCGGGGGCCGGAAAGACCACTTTGGTCAACCTGATTCCGCGATTTTTCGAGCTGTCATCCGGAAGCATCGAAATCGACGGGATCGACATCCGCGACCTGACGGTCTCTTCCCTGCGCGGTAACATCGGCCTGGTGCCACAGGAAACACTGCTTTTCTCGGGAACAATAGAGGATAATATACGATTCGGCCGGCTCGATGCGACGAACGATGAGATCGTCGCGGCGGCGAAACTCGCCAACGCCCACGATTTCGTGCTGAGCCAGCCCGAAGGATACCGGACCCACCTCGGCGAGCGCGGCGTGAACCTTTCGGGCGGCCAGGGACAACGGCTGGCGCTTGCCCGGGCGTTTCTGAAAGACCCGAGAATCCTGATCCTCGATGAGGCGACCTCGGCGCTCGACTCCGAGACCGAGAACCTGATCAGGGAGTCGCTTGCCCGGTTGATGCGAAACCGCACGACGTTCATCATCGCTCATCGCCTTTCCACGATCATCAACGCCGACAAGATCGTCGTGATGCAGCGCGGAAAGATCGTCGAGACGGGCACTCACGGGGAACTCCTCGAACGGAAGGGCCTCTACGCGCATCTGTATCATTCCCAGTTCTCGGCGCAGTTTGCCGGGCAAATGCCGGAAAAGGAGGCGGCGTGTTCGTGAAACGACGATTCCCGCCCGCTCTCGAACCGGACGTCTCCGTGAAGGACGATCCGCGGTGGAGCGAACCGGCGTATCTCCCGAAGGTCCGCTTCAAGGGGCGTCTGGCTGCCTTGTTCGTGCGGTTCTGGTCGAGCACCGTGCGCCTCGAACGGATCGGCAGAGAGCACGAGAAGGCCGCCATCGCGAGCGGCAGACCGGTCCTGTACGTCGCCTGGCACGGCTCGCAGGTCGTCCCGCTGTTCGAGTTCAGCAACCGCGGGATCCTTATCATGACGTCGCTGTCGCGTGACGGCGATATTCAGACGATGAGCATGTCGTGCCTCGGATATCGCACGGTGCGGGGCTCGAGTTCGCGCGGCGGCGCCCGCGCGCTTCTCGGCATGGTCCGCGAGATGAACCGCGGCATCAGCGCGTCGCTGATGGTCGACGGGCCGCGCGGGCCGTATCACGAGGCGAAGCCCGGCGCGGTGCTTCTGGCGCAGAAGACACGGGCCGTGGTGTTGCCGGTCGGCGTCGGATACGCAAACGTCATCCGGCTGAACAACTGGGACCGGTTCGAGATCCCGCTTCCGTTCTCGCGGGTGGTCGTCGCGACCGGGATGCCTTTCGACATTGGTTCGGATCTCGATCTCGAGGCCGGAGCGCGGCTGATCGAAGCCCGGATCGCCGAGACCGTGGCCGAGGCGGAAAGGAGGATCGCGGCGTGACCGACGGGAAGCGGCGCATGAAAATCCTCATCAGCGCCGGTGAGACGTCCGGTGACATCTACGCGGCGGCGCTCATCGACGAGCTGCTCAAATGCGGCGACTTCGAAATTCACGCGGTCGGCGGCACCCAGACGGCCCGTCGGAAGGTGAACATCCTGTACGACAGCCAGAATTGGGCCGCCATCGGGTATATCGAGGCCATCAAGCAGGCGCCGAAACTGCTTCTCGTCCTGCGAAACCTGAAACAGTTTCTCGCCGACGAGCGGCCGGATCTGCTGATCCTGCTCGATTACCCGGGATTCAACATGCGTCTGGCCCGTGAGGCGACGCGCCTCGGCATCCCGTCCCTGTATGTGTTTCCGCCGAGCAAGTTCGCGACCAACCCGGCCGACGTGGCGGACGCGGCGCGGAACATCACGGCGGTCGCCGCGAACTTCTCCTTCACGTACGAAGTCTACAAGGCAGCCGGGGCCAACGTCGAGTTCGTCGGCCACCCGCTCATCGACCTCGCGCGGCCCACCATGAGCCGCGACGAGGCCGTCAGGACCTTCGGGCTCGATGCGAAAAAGCCGATCGTCGGCCTCTGCCCGGGAAGCCGGAAGAGCGAACTCGACCAGTTGATGCCTCTGATGCTCGATACGGCGAAACTGCTTCTGGAGCAAGAGCCCAACCTTCAGTTCGTCGTGCCCGTCATCGCGACCGAGGGGCCGAATGTCTACGGCATTCCCAAAGCGGAATTGCGGAAGCAGATTGAGTCGGCGAATCTCCCCGTCAAGATCGTCGAAGGGCGCATCTACGATGTCATGGCGATCTCCGAAGTCCTGCTGATCAGCTCCGGCACGGCCACGCTCGAGGCAACGCGCATCGGCACGCCGATGGTGATCGTATACCGCGTCTCTCTCTTCACCGAGATCATGGCGCGCCTGTTCAACAAACTGCCCGAGTTCATCGGCCTGCCGAACATCCTGCTCGGTCGCATGGCCATCCCCGAACTTATCCAGCGCGATTTCACCGCGGAACAGCTCGCCTCGACCGCCATCGATCTGCTCAGAAACCCCGAAAAGCGTGAGCGGCAGAAGCGCGACATGGCCGAGGCCATCGCGCATCTCGGCACTTCCGGCGCCTGCGGGCGCATTGCGAAGATGGCCCTGAATCTGCTCGAAACCGCGAAACATACGCATGCCGGCCGGAAGGGCGCCTGACACGAACGGGATGCAGACGGGGCGCACGGTTTTTCCCGGGTTGCTGAGCCGCCTGGTGGACGTCGTTTCGGGCGTGGCATGCTCGATTCCCGAGAGTGTCGGCCGGACGGCCGTCGTCGCCGCCGGGTGGATGGCATCCCGCGTCTGGCGCGGCGAGCGGGCCAGGATTCGCGAGACGATCGGGCGGGTGTACCACCGTCTCGGCAGACCCCTTCCCGGACCGATCGATCCGATCATCGATCGGATGTTCGCGCATTTCGCGCTGAATATATACGAGTTGCTACGCTATCCAGTCCTGAAGAGCGGAGAGCTGGTCGAGACGTTCGACCTGAAGGGCCTGGAGCACCTGGACGCGGCCCTGGCGCGGAAAAGGGGCGTCATCCTCGCCGTTCCGCATCTCGGCAACTGGGAACTGCTCGGCGCCTCGATCGCCCATCGCGGGTATCCCCTGCACTCTTTCTATCTCGCGCAGAAGGAAGACGAGGTCGGCGGGCTGCTCGACCGGTTCCGCGTTCACTCCCGCATCGTGCTGCACGACCGCGACCGGGGCGGCGTGAGCGCGCTCAAGGCCCTGAAGAAGGGGGAACTCCTGGGGATGATCGCGGACCAGGACGGAGGAAACCTCGGCGTGTACATGGATTTCCTGGGCCACTGGGTGAGCATGCCGGCCGGCATCGCCAACTGGAGCCTGAAAACCGGGGCCGCCGTCGTGCCGCTGTTCGGCCTGCGGAACGGTCTGTCGCGCAAGTATACGGGCTGGTTCATGCCGGCGCTCGCGGAGCCGGCCGGAGCCGATCACGCCGAAAAAGCCGTCGCGCGGACGGTCGAGATCGCGAGGTGGTTCGAATCGGTCATTCTCGAGCATCCCGAGCAGTATCTTTGGTTCTACGACCGGTTCAAGCCCCGCCACGAAGCCTATACCGCGCGCATGAAATGCGCCGGCGTCGCGATGCGGCGGGGCGGGACCGCCTATGCGGTGGGCGAGCCGGGCATCGGGGACAGAAGCTGATGAAACGCGTCCCGGACGCCCGGTTGACGGTTGCCCTTTTTCTATATCAATCTATATACGGTTTGTCCCTGATGGGCGCCGCCGCGGTCGCCCCCTTCCTCGCCGGCCGCGCCAGGCGGGTCAGGGAGGGACTGCATGAGTATTTCGGCGGCCTGCCGTGCCCGCCTTCCGGACCGCTCGTCTGGGTCCACGGGGTTTCGATGGGGGAATCGGCCGTCGCCGGGGCGCTGATGGACGGCCTGAAACGGCGCGCGCCGCAGCTGCGGCTGGGTTTCACGACGACCCATCCGGACGTGCTGGCGACGGAGCGGCGCCGGAAGCGGGCCGACGTGACCGCCTACTTTCCGCTCGACACGTGGCCGGGCATGGCGCGGGCGTTCGACCGGTGGAACCCCGTCATGGCGATCGTTTCTGAGACGGACTTCTGGCCGGTCTTTTCCCGGACGTGCCATGCGAGAGACATTCCGCTCGTCCTGGCGAACGGCAGGATCAGCGACAAGCTTCACAGGTTCTACACGGCGTTTCCCGCGTTCGGGAGGGCGGTCTTCGAGCCGTTCACGCTGCTGGCTGTCCAGAGCGAGACGGATGCCCAACGGCTCAGGGAGATGGGAGCGTGCCCCGGGCGCATCCGGGTCACCGGCAACGTGAAGGCGGACCTGGCCGCCGTGCCTTCGGCCGACGCCGCACGACGGACGCGGGAGTGGGCTGGTTCCGACAGGCTCGTCGTTTTCGGCTCGATCCACCCCGCCGAGTTCGAGCTGCTCCTGCCCATCTGGAAACGGTTGCTGGAAGAGCAAGACTGCTGCCGAATCCTGGTGGCCCCGCGAAACCCCGCGCTTGCGGCCGATTGGGAGCGGCGTCTCGCTTCGGCAGGCATCCCGAGCGTCCGGCGAAGCGTCTTTGCCGCGCCTTCGACATCCGGGGCAGATGCGCGTCTGATGCTCCTCGATACGATGGGCGAGTTGGCGGCTCTCTACGGTCTCGCCGCTGTCGCTTTCGTGGGTGGCACGCTCGATCCGGCCGTCGGCGGCCACAACCCCCTGGAGGTTCTCAACCACGGGGTGCCGCTCGTCATGGGGCCTCACGCGCGCAACTTCGCCGATCTCGTCGACGAGTTGGTCGCCGCCGGAGGCATGGAGCGCCAAGCCGATGCCGGGGATATTCAGCGTTGCATCGAAGGCATTCTCCAAGCCCCGCAACGGGCTGCCGAGCTCGGAACGGCGGCCGAGGCCGTTCTCGTGCGCCATCGGGGAGCCCTTGCGCGGACGCTGGAGCTGATCGTGCCGCTGCTTCCATCCGGGGTGCGTCGAACGGGCTGATCAGCAGATGGGCCGGGGCGTTGTCGCGCCGGCGGGCGGCATCAGACGCAGACGAGCCACAGAAATCCCATGGCCAGAACGACCGCCATCGGATGCAGCTTCCCTTCAAGAGCGACCAGCAACGCGAAGCTCCCCGCGGCGGCGGCCAGAGACCAGCCGTCCGTTATGACCGATCTGCCGTAGGACCAGGTGGCGAACAGGATCAGGCTCACCACGCCCAGCTGGATCCCCCACTGGATGGCCCGCGTCTGAGGCTGTTCCCGCACCCGGTCGATCAGCGGCGCCAGCCAGGCGAGGATGGTCAGCGAGGGTAGCACCACCGACGCCGTCGCCACGACGGAACCGACGATTCCCGCAACGCCGAAGCCGGCGTAGGTTGCCGCGTTGATGGCGATCGGTCCCGGCGTCATCTGGGCGATCGCCACGAGTCGAGCCATTTCCGCGAAGGTCAGCCAGTGGCGGCCATCGACCAGTTCGTGCTGAATGAGAGGAATGGTGACCATCCCCCCGCCGTATGCACCGAGGCCGATCAATGCGAAGCTGAGGGCGAGCTGGACAAGCGTTGTGAACATGGTCATCTCCGGTCACTCTGGCTGGTTGGCCGGCATGGGAGCGGCTTCGGGGCGGTAGAGGAGGAGCCCGAGGAGTCCCGTCGTCACGACAGCCCAGATCGGATGCAGGCGCAGGCCGGTGACGGCCGCCAAGCCGAGGGAACAGATGAGCAGGCTTCTGGTGTCGCGCAGAAGTTTCCTGCCGAAGGCATACCCGGCAAAGGCCAGCTGTCCGCCGACGCCGACGGCGCAGCCCTGGAAAAACGTCGCGACCTTCGGGTATGCAAAGTAGGGGGCGGCAACCCAGGCCACGAGCAGGATTATTCCAAATGAAGGAAGGATGGTTCCCAGGACTGCGGTCAAGGCGCCGAGCCTGCCGCGCAACCGGCGTCCCTGGAGAAAAGCGAGGTTGACGGCGATCGCGCCCGGAACGATCGTGGCGTTGGCCATCTCGGCCATGAACTCCTTGTCGTCATACCACCGCTTTCGCAGGACGAGTTCGTGACGCATCACCGTCGCCATCGCGAGTCCGCCGCCGAGCGTGAACAGGCCCACCCGGAAAAAGACCAGGAATATCTCCCTGAGCGGGATTTTTACGTTGCCTGTCGGAGATGGCATCATGCCGTTGGAGCCGTCGGAATGTCCGGCAGGTTGATGTCGATCATGGCGGTGTCTCCGGTGCGTGTGATCATGCATACCTCATCGGCAAAGGTGCATCTTTTCTTGCATGGCGTGGCGGAGCGGGAGTATAATCTCCCCGTTACTGTGTTCCACAATCACAGGCGAAAAAGCCGGAGGAACAAGGAAAGGGAAGTCGGATGAAGATCACGGTTCATCCCGTTAAGGACAGCGAGCGCAAACCTCACATCACCGATAACAAGCAACTCGGCTTCTGCAAGTATTTCACGGACCTGATGTTCGTGATGCAGTATTCCGAAGTCGACGGCTGGCACAATGCGGAAATCAAGAAGCTCCAGCCGTTCCAGCTCGAGCCATCGACCCTCGTTCTGCATTACGCGCAGGAGATTTTCGAGGGGCTGAAGGCGTATCGCACGAAAGACGATCACATTCAGCTGTTCCGACCCGATATGAACGCCAAGCGGTTCAACCGTTCGGCCGCCCGGCTCTGCATGCCGTCGGTTCCGGAAAACGACTTCATCGCGAGCATCGAAGCCCTGATCCGGCTCGAGCATGGGTGGGTGCCGCGCGGCCGCGGGGCCGCCCTGTACATCCGTCCGTTCATGTTCTCGACCGATACCACGCTGGGCGTACGCGCCTCGTCGAACTACATCTACAGCGTCATCCTGAGCCCCGTCGGCCCCTATTACCAGGAAGGCTTCAACCCGGTCAGTCTCTACGTCATCGACGACCTGGTGCGCGCCGCAAAGGGCGGCCTCGGCGAGGCGAAGACCGGCGCGAACTACGCCGCAAGCCTGCTTGCCGGCCGCGTCGCCCGCGAGAAGGGCTGCGCGCAGGTGCTCTGGCTCGATGCCGCCGAGCACCGCTTCATCGAGGAAGTCGGTGCGATGAACATCTTCTTCGTCCTCGACGGCAAGCTCGTGACGCCGAGACTCAACGGCAGCATTCTTCCCGGCGTCACCCGCGACAGCGTTCTGCAGCTCGCGGGGCAGTTGGGGCTCAAGACCGAGGAGCGGGCGATCTCGATCGACGAGGTCATCGGCGGCATCACGACCGGCTCGATTACCGAAATCTTCGGAAGCGGAACGGCGGCCAGCATTTCGCCGGTCGGCAGCCTGAAGTATCGCGACCGCGACTACGTTGTCGCGAATCGCAAGGTCGGCCCGATCAGCCAGAAACTCTATGACACCCTGATGGGCGTTCAGTACGGCGACATTTCCGATCCCTTCAACTGGGTCCACCCCGTCGAACTGCCTCAGGAGAAGGCCGCGGCCGTCTGAGCTTCCGCGCCGATACGGCATGATTCCTCTGCGCCATCCCGACGCCGCCTTCCTGCTGGAAACGGCGGAGTCGGCTGCGCGCGAGATCATGCGCATCTACGCCGGCGAGTTCGCGGTCGACATGAAGGCCGGCGTCGAGCCGGTGACGCAGGCCGACCGGAACGCCGACGCGCTCATCGTCGCAGCCTTGAAGGCGCGTTTCCCGGAAGATGCGGTGCTGAGCGAGGAAAACGGCCTCCAGGCTTCCGGTCGCGCCGGGCGCCGCGTCTGGTTCATCGATCCGGTTGACGGAACGAAGGAGTTCGTCAAACGGAACGGCGAATTCTCGGTCCAGATCGGCATGTCCGTCGATGGCGTGCTCGACCTTGGCATCGTGCTTCAGCCGGCGACGGGCGACACGTGGCTCGCCGCGCGGGGCGAAGGGTGTCATCACCGCGCCCCGGGCGGCGCCTGGTCGCGGGTCGTGCTTCCGCCGCGCGGAGACGGGCCGCTCGTGCTGGCGATCAGCCGATCCCACCCGAGCATGCTTGCGGTGAAGGCCAGCCGTGACCTCGGTTGCGAACGGCAGCTGGAACGCGGCGGCGTCGGCCTCAAGCTGATGGCCATCGCTTCGGGCGCGGCGCATTACTACCTGAACGATTCGAACTCCACAAAGGCCTGGGATATCGCCGCCCCGGAAATCCTGTTCACCGAAGCCGGCGGGATCGTCACGGATTTGCGCGGCGAACCGTTCAGATACGACGTGATCGACTACCGGCACCGGCACGGACTTCTGGCCTCCTGCGACCGCGACCTGCACGACCGCCTCCTCGCCTTCGTCCGCCGGGAGCGGTATCGGGGCTGAACCGCGGGTTCACCAAAACCGCTTCGCCACGGCGCCCCAGGAACACAGAGAACGTTTCGCCACGCGGACTCGAAGACACGACGCCCCCTCGCGAAATTCTCGTATCGATGTTCCGCATATCCGGGTTTTTGAAATTCGCGGGCATGGGTTGTCAAATCATGTGAAAATTCTGGCGTTTCGAGCCGATATACCCTCTGCCGTTCGTTCAACCACATCTCTGGGGGTACACATGATCGATCTCAAGGAATACCTGGCTCTTCGCCGGCAGATGTCCGACTCGGAAGAAGAGGTCACACCTCCCGGCAGAGTCGTTCCGAGCCGGAACCAGCTCCTCGCCCAGTCGCGCGGGAGCATCCGGCAGCACCTTCAGCAACAGCTGGTTGCGGCCCTGGAGAAGTTTTACAGCGAAACGACACCTTCCGATCCCGATCAGATCGTGTAATCAGTGAGTCCAGAAAAAAATATCACGGGGCACGAAAAAAAAGTGCGGTTTGGCCTGACGACAACGCCGGATGGATGTGATCGACCGCTACATCCGCATGAGTCCAGAAAAAAATACATGAGTCCGGATTTGCGGAGTCGGAGGCCCGGTCCTATAATAGCCGAACTTTCCACAGCCACCCCCCAAGAGAGGTCATGATGAGCCTTCCGTTGCCAGCCGCAGAACCCGTCGCAGTCGTCGCTCCGGTCGTCGCCCCCGTCGAAAAGATCGTCGAAAAGCCTCATCTCACGCTCGTTCCTCCGCCCGTGCAGGCAAAAGACAGCGGCGTCGCCGAGCCGGCGATTGACAAAGACTCTCTTCTCCGGGTCTATAAGTCACAGACGCGCGAATGCTGGCTCTGCGCAAAAATTGCAGGCGCTATTGAATCCGGAAAGGATGCGTCCGAAGACGACATGTGGCACTTTACGACCTGCGTTCTGAGCTGGGCGAACCTGCCGACCCCCTGATATAGCGACAAGAATACAGAAACACCGCGTCGGCGCATCGGTCCGTCGCGGTGTTTTCTTTGGCGCTCGTGTATACTGACCGAATGATTCCTTCAACCCCCGGCGCATCTGAGCGCGCCGTCGATACCCGCTTTTGCTTCCCGTGGCTTTTTCTGGCAGCCGGGATGGTACTCGGATTCGCCGCGTTCCTGCTGCAGCCGTTCTGCGTTTCGCTCGATGCTCCCCACCATCTGCGAATGGCCGGAGATTTCTTCCTCGCGTTCATGGATTCCCCCGGGTATCCCGACTGGGACGCGCTGGCATACGGCGGCCGGGGTTCGATGGCTTTCCGGTGCATCGCACCGCTCACCTATCTCGTATCGGGCGCATGGCAGTTGCTCGGAGCACGTGTCGAAGTCGCCGTGAAGCTGACCGTGGTGTCATTCGCCCTTCTCGGGGCTTGGGGCATCCGTCGCTGGATGTGCGCCCTCGGTCTCGAACGTGCGGCGGGGTGGGGAATCCTGGTCTGGCTGGCCGGTGCTCCGATCGCGCTGCATGCCGATTTCTTCTTTTTCTTTCAGAATCTCTGCGCGATGCTGGCCTTCCCGCTGATTCTCGCGGGGTGGTCCGAGTCGAGGGCCGTTTCAGGCGCGATCCCCCGGTATCCTTTCGCCCTGACGCTGGGCTTTGGCCTCATTTGCTGGACGCACCTGCAATCGGCCATGATGATCGCCTACGTCTGCGCATTTCTCGCCGTATACGAGGCCGTCGCAACCCGGTCTTCGCTCCCCTTCCGACGTCTGCTGGTGATGATCGTCGCGGGAGCATGCCTGGCGGCTCCCCATATTCTCCCGTTCGTCGCGACGATCGGCGACATTCATCTGAACCGGGTGATGGCGGGCATGAAGGTCGGGGTGGACACGCGGTTCGTCGACGACGCCTTCGCGACCCATGAGGGAAGGGCCGTTTCCGCGGCCTCGGCTGCATCCGACATCGCCGGTATTCTGGCCTGGAAGATACGCGCCGCATGCGGATGTACCGGTGCCCTCGAAAAACCCGGACAAATCAGGCCAAACGAGATGCTTCCCTGGGAAATACTTCAGCCGATCGTTCTGGCGACGTTCGGGACCGTCTCCCTGTCTGCGCTGGCGTCCTTTACGATGGGTGCCGGCGGTGCACCGTTTCCGTTTCTCGCGGCAGGGATCGTCCTGCTTCTCCTCACGCTCAGGGTTTCGTCCCCTCTCTGGGCTGTGTGTCCCGGGTGGTATTCTCTCCAATTCCCGTTCAGATGGCTTCTCCCCGCTCACGTCCTTATCGTCCCGGCCGTTGCGCGGCTTTTTTCGCAGGAGGTTTCCCCGGACAGCGACTCGTCCGGCGACAGACCCGCCCCGTTCGGAAGGCTTCGCCCGGTCGGAATCGCCGCGTTCGCCGGTATGGTCTGCACGACACTGGTGTTCCACCTGCTCACGGCGAGTTTCGACGACGACGGCTTCAGAATGCTTCGCGAAGGGTATGGCGTTTCGCAGGAGTTCGCTCCGGCAGTTTGCGAGCTTCCCGGCAGGCTCTCCGGAAAGGCCGGGGAGCCGCATCTCCCGCGTCTCGCAACGGGGGCCGGGACGATCGAAGCGTTCGAGGCCGGTTTTTCATGGGCCCGGTATACCGTTTCCGTCACGGCGTCTGAAGGGGCGCGTCTCGCCATCGGGACGCATTTCGACCGCGCGTGGCGACTCGAATCCTCCGCCGGCTCCGTTTCCCTCGAGCCGGAGCGGCCGTGCGGCACGATGAACGCCTGGCTTCCCGCCGGAACTCACGAATACAGGCTCGAAAGAGCCGCGCCGCCCTTCCGGAACCTCGGATGGCTGTTGGCGATTGGCGGATGTTTCTTTGCCTGGGCCGGAAGAAAAAACGCGTTCCGGCTAAAGGAACCATCGCCTGACGTCGATACAGGAAGATGACCCTGGCAGCCCTATATTCCCCCGAGGAGGAGCCCGCGTGGGACGCAAACCGGTCCTGATTGCCGCGCTTTTGAGCCTTTTCGCCGCCTCCGGCGCATCGGCAGCCATTTATTCCTATCGCGACGACAAGGGGCGGCTGTTCCTCACGGACAATCCGCCCAACAACAGCTACAAGATCGTCGTGACGACGCAGAAGGACCGTGCCGCGCCCGATCTGCCCGGGACCGTCGCTTCGGTCCAGGCAATGGCGGCGATGGCGCCCCAGAAGATCATGCTGCCGAACGACGAGTCGTTCAGCGAGATCATCAATGAAGCCGCCCGCCGATACGGGGTTGATCCGTATCTCGTCAAGGCGGTCATCAAGGTCGAATCGGATTTCGATCCCAGCGCGATGTCTTCGAAAGGGGCCGGCGGCCTGATGCAGCTGATTCCCTCGACGGCCCGCCTGGTCGGTTGCCGGGATGCGTACAACCCGCGCGACAACATCATGGGCGGCACGCGGTACCTGCGCATGATGCTCGACAGGTTCAACGGCGTTCTCGACTACGCGCTCGCCGGGTATAACGCAGGTCCGGGGCGCGTCGAGCAGTATAACGGGGTTCCGCCCTTCCGCGAGACGCGCAACTACGTGACGAAGGTGAATCACTACTATCGCCAGTTCCGCGCCGGTCTGCCCATCGCGGCCAAAAGCCAGACGCGGGTCGCCCGGGCGATTCCGGCGCCCCATTCCGCGCTCAATCAGAAGCTCAACGCCGCCTACGGCATCTTCCGCCAGGGCGATGTGAACGGCGCGATCCGGGCCTATCAGGATATTCTGAACGTCTACCCCCGCAACACGCAGGCCCTCTACAACCTCGCCTGTCTGCTCGACATGGAGCGCCGATATGACGAGGCCATCGACGCTTACCAGGCCGCCCTGCGCGACGATCCCTTCCTCGACAAGGCCATCTACAATCTTGCGATCATCTACGAGCGCCTGGGTCAGCATCAGGACGCCATCGCCTCCTGGCATAAGTTCATGCAGGCGACGAAGGACGAAGAGAAGATCGCCATGGCTGAACGGTACGTGAGGGAACTCGAAGAATTCGCCGCGCTGAATCAGTGACGGGAGGGCAGGGCATGGGCGGTCGGAGCACAATCGAGTGGCTGCTGATCATCGGTATCGCCACCAGCTTCCTCTGGCCGTTCATGCAGCTCTGGAGCGTTCAGGCCGTCCCGCTCATCGAGACCGAGACGCAGCAAAAAGCCGCCGCGGTGCTGGTGAACATGATGGAAGAGGCGGTGTCGAAGCCGCAGCGCGACTACTTCCCGACGACCTCTTTCGAGCCGGTGCCGGGAATGGAGTCGATCGGCCTCGAAGGCAAGACCGAGATCATGCCCCATCCGGATTTCGCGGAGATGACTCTCGTCCGCGTACAGGTGCGGTGGGGCGTCGTGCTGTTCAGGAAAACGCTGACGCTGGAAACGGCGCTGGCACGCGTGCGGCCGTAACGGAGCCGGGAGAAACGGGACATGAAGCGCACCGGATGGTATTCTCGGGAGCTCCTGTTATTCCTGATGTTTCTGGCGATTGCCGGCGGCGCGTCGGTCTTTTTCTTTTTTCTCTCGTCGCGGGACGTGAAAACGGCCCAGGACAGCTACGTCTGGTCGCTCGAGGTGAACTCGACGCTCGATCGGCTTTCAGAGGAACTTGCGTATGCAGCCCGCATCGAGCATCCCTTCGATGGCGAGTCGCAGGAGTGCTGGTTCAGACGGCCCTCTCCGGGAAATATGCTCGAGGCGTCGTTCGTCCAGCACGGGCTCGTTTTCAGCGAAGGCCAGTTGGAATACGTCAACCGAACGGCTTCCGAAACGACGAAACTGCGGGCGTTCCAGGGAATCGAGAATCCCCTTCTGAAGAACGTGAGAAAGGGAAGTTTCGAGCGGCGTTCGTCGAACCTGCTCGCGATCACGGTCACCCTGCAGCCGCCCGGACAGTCCGACGAGCAGCAGACGTTCGAGCGGCGCATCTTCCTGAGGGGACGGTGAGGTTGACGCAATGAGTCTGAAACGATCGGCCGAACGCCTTGCCACGTATCCCGTCCTGATCATGACGGGGTTCACGGGCCTCCTGTTCGTCATCCTGGCGGCCAGGGTGTATCTCGCCGACCGCGATCTGGCGATGGACCGGGTGAGGGAACAGCAGGCGCTGCTCGCGGCCGAGTCCGGCGTGAACTTCGCCCTTTCCCGCATGAGGCACGCCCTCGTCCAGCCGGATCCCCCCATCCATGCCGAAACTGCCGTGCCGCAGGCGTTCGAGGCCGCCATTCAGCTCGGGCGATGGCGCCGGATCGGCGGCCAGACGGAAGCGTGGTTCAGGGTCACAGAGATCCGCCGCATCCAGGTTCCCGACCGCAGGGAGACGCCGCTGCTCGACGAGGGAGCCCAGTTCCGCATCATTTCGGAGGGACGCTGCGGACGCCATCTCGCCCGTTCCACAGGAATCATCCTTCTGACGGACCTCGTGCGGCGGTTTGGGGTGGTCAATAGTTTGAATATGTATTACTATGGAACTCCCCTGCAGCCGTGGATTCGGAACGCCGGAGGTCTCGACCCCCTGATGGCGGCGAACCCCGAGCTGTTCCGGCGCGATCTCGTGTCGCCGCGCGGCCTGATCTTCGACGCTCGCCTGATCTCGCGGGTGTTCCAGCCTGCCGAAGCCGACTCGTTTGCCCTACCGACCGGCACGGCGGCCGTCGGCGGCTCCTACGGTCGGTTCTACTTCAGGGAGGGCGAGTCGCCCTGTCTTGGACCCCTCTACTGCCAGACTTCCGTCGTCGTCGATTCGCACCGGTTTTTCGGTCCCGTGCAGACGGCCGGCTGGTTCTTCCGGCGCGGCTCGGCGAAACCCGTGATCGACGACGGCCAGATGGTGGTGGCCCTGACGTCCAGCCGTCGAATCCAGCTTGCGACGGACAACCTGGAAGGAGAAATGCCGGCGGGCGTCTGCGTCGATCAGGATTCGCAGCCCAACTCCTCGTTCATCGCCCCCTGGCGGCCGGATTTTGCGGCGCTGCGCGCCGCCGCCAAGCGAATGGGTATCTATATCGATGCCGATGGAAAGGGATACAACCGGGGTGAGGCGACCGACGTCGATTACCATCCCGGGGAGCATCACGTGTTTTCCGAGACTTACATCGACGCCACGTCGGTCGGTCTCGAACAGGACGAAGCCAACGAAGGATACGTGGTCCTCTCGACGGCGATGCGATACGGAGAACGCAACAACCTCGACGCCGCGGCGCTCCGCGGGGCGCGCCTGGTGTTTTCGGAGCGTTCCGTCTTTCTTCGCGGGGAGATCGGGGACGACGTGATGATCGTCACCCCGAAGAACATCTACCTGACCGGGTCGACAAACGATGAGGGGCATTACAACCTGTTCCTCGTCGCCGGCCGCGGCATCGGCCTTTCGCTTGCCGATCTCGAATCATACGTGGCGGAAAAGCAGCCTTCGCAGAGTTTCGTCTCTGCCGCCCTCAAATGGCGAATCCGCGCGATCATGTACAAGCCCGGCGCCGGCTGGTATGGCTCCTGGTCGTTGAAACCCGCGGACGGCAGGGACGTCAGACCGGCCGGAATCCTCGGCGCAAGGAATATAACTATTGATATTGAAGGCGCCTGCATCGAGGGAAACCTCAGACGCTGGATCGACCACGCGGCGCCGCAGGGAGTGAAGGTTCACTGGAACCCCGGCCTGGCGGACCGGCTTCCCATGCAGCCGCTGACGGCGAACCTGCTGAAATTGAGAACGATCCATCTGAATTGACGAGACCTGCGCGAAAACGGGTCTTGGCATTCCGCGCATCTTGGGGTAACATGCGGCCTGTTCCCATTCGGAGCGCAACACGCGGCGAAGGACGATTCACACCATGGATCTGGCGACAAATCTCGAACGTATCCGTTCCCGGATCAAATCCGCGGCGGAAGCCTGCGGGCGGCGTCCGGAGGATATCAGGCTCATCGCCGTCACCAAAAGCGTCGGCGTCGATACCATCAGCCTGTTGCTCCAGGCCGGGCAGCGCCTGATGGCGGAAAGCCGGCCGCAGGCCCTGCGCGACCGGGCCAACCTCCTGGCCGGGAAGCAGATCGGATGGCATTTCATCGGCCCGCTCCAGACGAACAAGGTGAAATACGTCTACCCGATCGCCGAGATGGTTCACTCGATCGACCGTGAAGAGTTGATCGACGAGTTCGGGCGGTGGGCGCAGAAGACGGGGCGCAAGACCCCATTCCTGCTCGAAGTGCATATTTCGCCCGAGCCGACGAAGCAGGGGATCGACCCGAAACATCTGCTGAAGCTGATCGAACGCGTTCGCAACAGGCCCGACCTCGACATCCGCGGCCTGATGGGCATGGCGCCCTACGTCGACGATCCCGACGTCATCCGCGCCTCGTTCCGGCAACTCGCCGGCCTGCTCGCAGAAAGCCGGTCCCTCGAGGGCCCGGCCTACAAAGCCTGCGAACTGTCCATGGGCATGTCCGACGATTTCGCCATCGCCATCGAGGAAGGGGCGACCATGGTCCGCATTGGAACCGCGCTTTTCGACGACGCCGATGCCGGGGAAGGGGCCTGACGGCGATGATCATCCCGCTCGTTCTGTGGGTGCTGCGGCTGATGCAGCTCGCGATTTTTCTGCGCGTGATGCTGACCTGGGTCGCTCCCGATCCGTCGGCAATGCGGAGCCTGCGATGGTTTACCGATCCGATGGATCGCCTGCTGAAGCCGTTTTCCGTGGCGATCCCGATGGGACCGGCCTACCTCGACCTCGGGCCGATGCTGGCCCTGTTCCTCATCGAGGGCATTTCGCGAGTTCTCATCCAGCTCGCCTGACTCACTCGAGCGACTGGCGCACCATGTCCTCCAGGGCGGTCGGCGTGAGGCTGAAAGTCATGTTGAGCGCCTCGTCGAAGGGCCGTTTGCGACCGAGATGGCCGAGCAGCTCCCGGACGGCGGCGATTCCCCTGTCGTCGATCAGCTGCGCGACCGTGACAAGCGACTGAGCATACAGGCGCTCCGCCTGATTGCGTGATGTGTTGCGGGCGAAAGAGCCGTCCAGCCTCTTCAGTGGCATCAGAACGGCGGTCTCATCGGAACTGAGAATCTGACGGGCACGATTCGGGTCCAACCCTTCTAGAAGCTGGGCCAGTCCTTCGTTCAGCCAGGTCGGGCAGGCCCCGTCGGTCAGCAGGAAAATCAGATGGTGGCAGTATTCGTGGAAGACGGCGCCGGCGAGTTGATCGGGACTGTTCGTCCCCGGAGGGACCGGCAGGCGGATCTTCCCGTCATAGACGCCGCCCGCCCAGTCCGGAAGGTCGTTGACTCGCCTGAAATCGGCCGGTGAGTAGACGATGACCTGCGCGCGCTGGGCAGGAAAATGACCCAGAAAATCTCCCACCTTCTGGTATGCCGTCTCGAACAGATCGAGCAGATCGCGGGCCCATTCCCTCGGAAACACTCCCTCGAACGTGAGGTTGAAATGCACGCTGTTGTCCTGCTCGAACGTCGATTCGACCTTTTCCTCGCGCTCGATGCGGGCGAGCAGGTTTTTTGACTCGGCATGCCGCGGCTCCACCTCGAGGGCCCGGGTCAGGTAATACCGGGATTCGGGGAAATTGCCCTGGCGATACTGCAGGCGGCCGAGCTGGTAGAGCGCCCGGACGTTGTCGGGCGACGTCGACACAAGGTCTTCGAGCAGATGCTGGGCCGAGTCGTCGTCTTCCATCTTCTGGAAAGCCGTCGAGATGCGCAGGATCGTGTCGGCATCGCGTGGCCGGAGCGTCAGGATGCCCCGGGCTTCCGCCGCGGCCCCTTCCGTATCGCGCATCGTGATGCGTGCCGAGAGGAGGTTGAACCGGATTTGCAGGTCTTCGGGTTTCTGGGCTTTCGAGGCCTCGAAATGCTTTATTGCTTCGGCGTATTTGTGCTCCTTCACCAGCAGCACGCCGAGGTTGTTGTGCGCGCAGGCGAGGTTTGCGAGCGCGGTTTCATCGAAGGGATTCACCCGGCACGCCTCTTCGAACGAGGCCAGCGCAGCTTCGAGATTACCGCGCCGCGCCTGGCTGACGCCCTTGCGATTTTCGAGGCGCGCGTCATCCTCCGGTGCCGCCTGCGCGGCCGGAGACGTTGCGGCGAGCTGGGTCAGCAGGACGAGAGCGACTGCGCACGCGATGCGCCCGGCATGTTTCATATTTTGATGTCGATCTTCATGCCCCGGATTCCGTCCGGGATCTGCTCTGGCTGTTTTTCCGCCTCTTCGGCGGGCTTTTCGTCCTTGTGGCGGGGATCTGTGTCGGGCTGGCTCTTTTCGCGCTCGGCGCCCTCCTCCTCCTTGCGGATGGCACGATGGTCGGCAGCCTGGGTGTTCTGGACGGTTTCCAGCTTTTCCTGATCCTTTTCCTGGTGCTGCGCGACCTGCGTGGCCAGGCCGGATTCCTGGGCTTTCTGTCCCTCTCGGATCCGGCTGACGTCGTTGTTCGCCATCAGATTGGTTTTGATATCGATCGGTGTTATCGGCATACTATAAATATCTTTACTTGTACTATCGGCGTCAAATCGGCAAAAGCAAAGGGGCACGGCCCGTTCGGCCGTGCCCCGTGCGTGGTCGGAAAACGGTGTCTCAGCCGCGCAGCAGCTTTTCCCCGTAGCTGCAGAGCCTGTCGAGCGTCTCGGCGTCGCGGGCTTCCGCGTAGTATCTGACGACCGGCTCGGTGCCGGAGAACCGCATCAACACCCAGCTATCGTTTTCGAGCAGGAACTTGGTGCCGTCGATTTTCACGGTTTTCACGACCTTCAAGCCGGCGATCTCGGCCGGCGAAGTCTTCAGGTTTTCGACCGCGCGCTCTTTTTCGGCGGTCGTCAGCTTGACATTGATGCGTCGGGTCAGATACGTACCGACCTTGGTGTACAGCTCGTCGAGGATCTTGTGGATGGGCTTGCCGCGCACGGCGACCATCTCGGCCACGAGCAGGCAGGCGATGATGCCGTCCTTTTCGGGAACGTGGCCCCGGATCGTCAGGCCGGCCGACTCCTCGCCGCCCATGATGATCTTATCCTTGCTGATCAGGTCACCGATGAACTTGAACCCTACCGGCGTTTCGAACACCTCGAGCTTGTGATGCCGCGCCACGGCATCGACGAGGTGGGTCGTGGCGACCGAGCGGGCAACGCCGCCGGGCCACTTCCGCGTCGTCTTGAGGTGATCGAGCAACATGCCGAGAACCTGGTTCGGCTCGTAGAACCGCGCATCGGGGCCGAGAATGCCGAACCTGTCGGCATCTCCGTCGGTCGCGAGGCCGAGATCGAACTTCCCCGTTCGCATCATCGCGATCATGTCGGGAATATGGCTTTCCGACGGCTCGGGCGGCTGGCCGCCAAAATACGGGTCGAGCCGGTCGTTCATGACCGTTACCTCGCAGCCGGCTTCGCGCAGGAGTGCGTCGAGATACCCGCGGGCGGTTCCGTACAGGGGGTTCACCAGCACTTTCAACTTCGCTTTTTTGATGGCTGCCAGATCGACCTTCTTGCGGAGATCGGCGAGATAGGTTTCCATCGGGTCGATCTTCTCGATCAGCCCTTTCTGAAGCGCCGTCGCCAGGTCGAGGTCATGCACCGGGCCGCTTTTCATCAGGGCGTTGGCCCGCTTCTCGATGTCGCCGGTCGTCTCGGGCAGCGCCGGGCCGCCCCAGTCGGGGGAAAACTTGAGGCCCTGGTATTCAGGCGGATTGTGGCTGGCCGTGAAATTGACGCCGCCGGCGGCCTTGCGGCGCAGCAGTTCAAAGCTGATCACCGGCGTCGGCGTGTCGCGAACGCAGAGGAATGCCTTGATGCCGTTTGCCGCCAGCACCCGGGCTGCCGTTTCCATGAACTTCTGCGAAAGGAACCGTGTGTCGCTGCCGATCACGACGCCGCCGGTCTTGCCGTTGGCCTTGAGATGGTCGGCGATCGCCTGCGTGCAGACCCGGACGTTCTCGAACGTGAAGCCGTCGGCGATGACGTCGCGCCAGCCGGAAGTGCCGAATTTGATTTCCATGATTCCCTCCCTCGATGGTTCTTCGCCCGGCCCGACAGGGCCGACCGCTCATTCTGGGTAAAGTTTACTCCTGCCGCGCCCTCCCCGCAACCGGTAGCGATGCCCCCGGAAAACGGCGCGGATGGCGCGCCTGTTGCGGGTGTGATACAGTGTTCGCACGTTGAATCCAACCTGCCCGATAAGGATGAATCGAGATGCGCGCCAGCCTGCTGCGGAACCTTGCCGTCGTCTGTGGAGTTCTCGCCGGATCGGCCCTCGGGGCCGCCGAGATCCATGAGGCCGCCGCCACCGGGAACACGGCCTCCGTCGCCGCCCTGCTTGCGAGCGACAGCCGCCTGGTGAGGGCGAAAACTGCGACGCTCCTGACACCGCTGCATTACGCCGCCGTTCGCGGCCATGCGGAGGTGGCACGGCAGCTCATCGGTGCCGGCGCAGACCCCGATGCGCGGACGGAGGACGGGAGAACACCGCTTCAGTTCGCCTTCGAGAATCCCGAGATGAGCGAGCGTGACAGGACGGCCCTCGTCGATCTTCTCGCCTCTGGTCCGGATATAATTAACTCTATAGATGGAATCGGCCTTTCTCCCCTCCATTATGCCGCGCGGTTCGGAAACGCTTCGGCGGCGTCCCTCCTGATCGCGCGCGGAGCACTCGTAGCCGCACGGGATGCGAAGGGGAACACGCCGCTCCACCTCGCCGCCGAAGCCCCGGAAACCGGGGCCGCGGAGGTCGCGCTCGTCCTGATGAATGCCGGTGCTCCGGTGAATGCGGTGAATTTCGTGAATGTCACTCCGCTGCATGCGGCGGTTCTCGCGGATAAACAGCAGGAGGAACTCGTTCGACTGCTGGTGAAATACGGGGCGAGCCTGACGGCAAAGGACAGTCTCGGCCAGACGCCGTGGCGGGCGGCCGTTTCATCGGGGAACATGGCGATGGCATCGCTTCTGAACGAACTGGGCGCTTCCGGCGAACCACAGACGGCCACCCCGTCGCTGCCGGCGAGCCCGACTCAGCATCTCGAACCCCCGGTTCAGCCCGGCGGGAAGTGACACCCCCAGATGATCATCAACTGCCACTGCCACATCTTCTCACTCGACTGCATCCCGCTCGGATTCCGGCGGAAATTCCTTCTCGACATGCAAAACGAGCGGCAGAAGCTGCTGTTCAAGCTCGTTCGCGCCGTTCTGATGCCCGGCGTGCGGCTCGAAACCTGGCTCGGATTCGCGCATCTCGACATGACCGGAATCGCGCGGCGGCTCGTTTCCGAGATGGATGAAGCCGGTGTTGAGCTCGCGACCCCGCTCATGGTCGATATGGCGTTCGACTCCGCGTATCCGGAACGGGCGGTCAAGGAATGGGGCGACCAGATCGCGGATACGCTCGCCGCCGTCGATGCGGTGAACGCCGCTTCGGGACGGCGGAGACTGATGCCGTTCATCGGCGCCGACCCGCGCCGGCCGGGCGTGACGGATCTCGTCATCGGACATCTCGAATCGAAGCGGTTCTTCGGGGTGAAGGTGTATCCCGTCATGGGCTTTTACCCCGATGATGAGGGGCTTCGCGCGATCTTTGCGTATTGTGAGAAACACCGCATTCCGGTGACGACGCACTGCGAGAATGGCGGGCTGCCCGGTCACGCCGGATACTACGACCTGGCCGCGCCGGAACACTGGGAGCCGGTCCTGGAGCGGTTCCCTGAGCTCGTGCTGAATCTCGCCCATTTTGATCGGACCGGAACGGCCTGGCAGCAGCGCATCATGCGGATGATGCCGCGGTGGCCGAACCTGTATTCGGACATCTCGTTCGACGCCGAGATGTTCTGGCAGCCGGGACGCTACTTCGCGAACATGCTCCGCGTGATGCGGACCCCCCTGATCCAGGACCGCATGCTGTACGGCACCGACTGGTACATGGGCCGGTTCCTCTGGTCCGAGAAGAGTTATATCGAATGGTATACAAAAGGCGCCCGCCGCATTTTCTGGGCGCCCGTGAAGTTCCTGAAAACGGATATCCGGCGCCTCACGGAAGACAACCCCCGACGGTTTCTCGGACTCGGGGCTATGGGCGCCGACCGATGCGCCCCGTCACGTCGCAGCATCTGATCATACCCCACGGAGAGCCTATGAGCCGGAACGTAACGTTGAACAATATCGTGTCGATCGGCGCGGGAATCCTCCTGGCGACGGTGTCGCAGGCGTTTTTCCTCGTGCCGAACCATATCGTGCCCAGCGGACTCGTCGGCCTCGGAACGGTGCTGTATCATAGCATGGGGATTCCCATCGGCCTGTTCGTCATCGTCTGCAATATCCTGTTGATCGGCATTCAGGGACGGTATGTCGGCATCAAGGCGGGCGGCAAGACCATCGTCACGATCCTGCTCCAGGGTGCCCTGCTCGACATTCTCATCTCGTGGCTCCATGTCTCACGACTGGCCGAAGACCCGATGCTCGCGTGCGTCTACGGCGGCGTGCTGACGGGCATCGGCGGGGCGCTGATCTTCAAGGGTGGGGCGACGCTCGGCGGGACGGACATCCTGGCGCAGTTGCTGATGAAGTTCAAGGGCGTGCCGGTCGGCACGACGTTCCTCTGGAGCGACGCGGTGGTTCTCGCCGTCGCGGCGCTGGTGTACGGGCCGAACCTGGCGCTGTATGCCCTGATCAAATCCTTCATCGTCAGCCAGACGATCGACCGGGTGATGGAGGGTTCAGGCGACTACCGGCAGGTGCTGATCATGTCAAAACAGGCCGAGACGATTTGCTGGGGCATCATCGAGGAGTTGCATCGCGGCGTCACGTATCTGAACGGCCGCGGCGCCTACTCGAACAAGCCGGTCGACGTGCTGCTGACGGCAGTCAGGCGCAACCAGCTGCCGCAGCTCGAGGAGCTCGTCTACCAGCTCGATCCCGCGGCGTTCATCATCGTGACCGACGCGCGACGGGTCATCGGCAAGGGCTTCGCCTCGCTCGAAGAGGAACTTGCCGGCATCAAGGAAGTCACCGGCACGGAGATGCCGAAAGCGCCCGCTTCTACAGGGAAATGACGTCGTGGGCTTCGGCCAGGACGGTTTTGCGAATGGCCAGAAGCTGCTTCAACAGGGGCTCGAGCCGGTCGAGCGGCAGGATGTTGTCGGCGTCTGACGGCGACCGGGCCGGCTCGGGGTGAATTTCGAGGAAGACGCCGTCGATGTTGCCCGTGGCCATCGCCGCCCGTGATAGGCACGGGATATACTCGCGCTGGCCCCCGGTGCGATCGCCCGCGGCGCCCGGCAGCTGCAGGGAGTGCGTCGCATCGAACACGACCGCGTCGGCCCACTGTCTCATGATCGGGAAGCTGCGCATGTCGACGACGAGGTTGCCGTAGCCGAACGAGCTTCCGCGCTCGGTGAGCACGACCTCCGCGTCGGCGCGCACAGTTTTTATTTTGGCCACGATATGACGCGTGTCCCAGGGCGAGAGAAACTGCCCCTTCTTGACGTTGATGCAGTGCGCGGCCGCCGCCGCGGCCTGGAGGAGATCGGTCTGGCGGCACAGGAAGGCCGGGATCTGGAGGACGTCGCAGACTTCGGCGGCCGGCACCGCCTGCTCGGGCAGATGGATGTCGGTCAGGACCGGGAGGCCGGTTCGTGCCTTGATCTCGGCGAGCGCCGCGAGGCCCGCGTCGATGCCGGGGCCCCGATGGCCTTCGCCCGACGTGCGGTTCGCCTTGTCGAAACTTGCCTTGAAAATCGCCGGCAGTCCGAGGCTTGCGGCGACCTTTTTCAGGGTGCCGGCGATGAGGAGCGCCTCTTCGGTGCTCTGAAGCACGCAGGGGCCGGCGATGACGAAGAACGGGGCGTTCCCAGCATGTCCGCGGATGCTGAACGTGTTCGACGATGCCATGCGCGTCACTTCTCCTCGGCCCGCTTCGCGGCTGCCGCGTCGAAAAAGCCGGCGAACAGCGGGTGGGGCTTGCCGGGCCTCGACTTGAACTCGGGATGGAACTGGCATGCCACGAAAAAGGGATGGTCCGGCAGTTCGACCATCTCGACGAGCCGCTGGTCGGGGCTGGCGCCGCAGATGGTCAGCCCGCGTCCCGCAAGCCTCGCACGGTACTCGTTGTTCACCTCGAACCGGTGGCGGTGGCGCTCGTAGACGAGCGTCGTGCCATACATGCGTTCTGCCCGCGTTCCCTCGGCGAGCCGGCAGGGATACGTGCCGAGCCGCATCGTTCCGCCCTTGAGAACGCCGTCCTGGTCGGGCATGAGGCTGATGACGGGGTGGGGCGTTTCCGGCACGAGTTCGCTCGAATGCGCATCCTTGAGACCGGCGACGTTGCGCGCGAACTCGATGACGGCACATTGCATACCGAGACATATTCCAAAAAACGGGACCTTCCGTTCGCGGCAGTACTGGATCGCCTGGATCTTGCCTTCCGTTCCGCGGTCGCCGAACCCGCCTGGCACCAGGACCCCGTGAAGACCGGCGAGATGCCGCTCCGCGCCTTCCTGCTCGAGCTGTTCCGCCGAGACCCAGACGAGTTCGAGACCCGCCTCCTCGTGCGGAAGAGAGGCATGGATGAGCGACTCGACGACGCTCAGGTAGGCATCGGCGATTCTCGTGTATTTGCCGACGATGCCGATGCGGACCTTCGCCGGTTTCTTGCGCCGGAACGGGTCGACGATCGTCTGTTTCCATGCTTCGAGCGCCGGCGCCGGCGGCTGGGCCTTGTCTTCGAGGCGCATTTTCCGCAGGACGAGGTCGGCGAGTTTCTGCTCTTCCATCAGCAGGGGGATTTCGTAGAGGCAGTCAACGTCGCGCGCTTCGAGAACATGGTCGGGATCGATGTCGCAGAACAGGGAAATCTTGGCGCGGGCGTCGGCCGTGAGCTGTTTCTGCGTGCGACAGACGATGATATCGGGGGAAAGGCCGTCGGCGCGCATCTCGCGGACCGAATGCTGGGTCGGCTTCGTCTTCATCTCGCCGATCACCTTCGAATACGGGATGAACGTCACGTGGACGTAGCAGACCTTGTCGCGGCCGATGTCGTTTCGCATCTGGCGGATCGCTTCGAGATACGGCTGGCCCTCGATGTCGCCGACCGTTCCGCCGACCTCGACGATCGTGAAGTCGGCGTCGTTGATGTGGGCGACGCGGGTGATCATCTCTTTTATCGCATTCGTTATATGAGGGATGACCTGGACCGTCGCGCCAAGGTAGTCGCCGCGGCGCTCCTTCGCGATGACCTGCGAGTAGACCTGGCCGGTGGTGATGCTGTTATACCGGGTCAGGTTGACGTCGATGAACCGCTCGTAATGGCCGAGATCGAGGTCCGTCTCGGCGCCGTCCTCGGTCACGAACACCTCGCCGTGCTGGTAGGGGCTCATGGTTCCCGGGTCGACGTTCAGATACGGGTCGCACTTCATGATCGTGACCTTGAACCCGCGCGCCTTCAGCAGACAGCCGAGCGACGCGGCCGTAATGCCCTTGCCGAGCGACGACAGAACACCGCCTGTGACGAAAACGAAGCGTGACATCAGCGAAGCCTCCCTTCGAAGACGGCCCTGACGCGCTCGAGGTCGGCGCCGGTGTCGACGCCGAGGGTCTCACGCGAAGCGGCCACGAGACGGATGCGGACTCCATGATACAGTGCGCGGAGTTGTTCGAGACTCTCGATTCTCTCGAGATCGCACGGCGGCAGGGAAACGAGGCGGCGAAGCGTGTCGCGCCTGTAACCATAGACGCCGATATGTTTACGCGGCGCGAACCCCTCGCCGTTACGGGGGTAGGGGATCAGGCTGCGCGAGAAGAAGAGCGCGTTTTCGTGGGCGTCGGCGACGACTTTCACCGCGTTCGGGTTGTCGCGATCTGCGTCGGCCAGCGGATACCACAGGGTCGCCATGTCGACGTCGGGATCGGCAAACGACGCCGTGAGCCGCTTCAGCCCTTCGGCGTCGATGAGCGGTTCGTCGCCCTGGACGTTGACGTAGACGTCGTATTGTATATCATTAGATATGACGGCGGTGCGGGCGGTCCCGGACGGGAGGGCCGGATCGGTCATCCGTGCCTCGAAGCCGGCGGCCGTGACGGCCGCGACGATGCGCTCGCTGTCGGTCGCGACGATTACCCGGTCGAACGCGCCGCTTTCGGCGGCGGCGATGGCCGTGCGCACGATCAGGGGCTTGCCCGCGACGTCGGCGAGCATTTTCTCGGGGAGCCGCGTCGAGGCGAGACGAGCGGGAACGACGCCGAGGACGGAATACGTGCGTTCAGCGCCCATTGCCGTTCAGGATCCTCGTGGTGGAATGGCCCTCGACGAGCGGATACACGACCACGCGGCCGCCCGCCGCCTCGACGACGTCGGCGCCGACGATCGTGTCGCGCGTGTAATCGCCGCCCTTGACCAGGACCTTCGGAACGATGCGCCTGATCAACTCGAGCGGCGTGTCTTCGTCGAAGCCGATGACGTAATCGACGCAGGAGAGCGCCGCCAGGACGGAGGCGCGGTCTTCGAACGTGTGAAACGGCCGGGTCGGGCCTTTCAGGCGCCTGATCGAATCGTCGGTGTTCAGCCCGAGGACGAGGAAATCGCCCTCGGCACGCGCGGCCTGGAGGAGCGCCACGTGGCCGGGATGGAGGATGTCGAAGCAGCCGTTCGTGAACACCATGCGAAGCTTCGCCGCTGCGGCGGCCGTCGCGAGACGGTCGATCTCGCTTCCGCTCAGAATGCGGTTCGAAGGCATGGCGGGCTTGGCCTTTTCCGGGAACAACGTCGTCTCGACGGCGCGGCAGAGGCTATGAATGAGTGCGGCGTGGACTTCCTGGATGCGCGGCGTCTCGGGACTCGGCGCCCGGAGGGTGACATCGGCGATCGCCGAGATCGCCGAATCGGCGGGGCCGGTCAGGGCGACGACCTTCATGCCTTTCTCGTGGGCGGCTTCGATCGCCCTGACGACGTTCTTCGAGGTGCCGCTCGTGGAAATGCCGACGAGGACGTCGCCCCGGCGGCCGAGCGCGAGCACCTGGCGACGAAAGATTTCTTCGTAGCCGTAATCGTTGCCGATCGCCGTGATGGCGGCCGACCCGCAGGTCAGGGCGACGCCGGCCAGCGGCGGGCGGTCGTAGAGGAACCGGCCGGTGAGTTCGCCGATCATGTGCTCGACATCGGCGGCCGACCCGCCGTTCCCGCAGGCGAGGACCTGGCCGCCCCCGGAAAGAGACTCGCACAGGAGGGCGGCGGCGCGCGCGAACGACTCGCTCAGCGCGGGCGATGCGCTTCCGAGCGTGCGAACGAGAGCTGCGAGATCCGCTTCCCAGAAGGAGGCTTGAGACTGGGTGGTCATCGTCGTCGGGGGTCCTTTTACGCGTTCAGCCCGTTTTCGACGGGCTGCATATTGATGCGGTCGTAGTGGTCGAGAACGGCTTTGGGAGTGGCCGTGGCGGTGCCGACGATGCCGACGACGACGCCCGCCGCCAGGTTCGCGATCTCGGCGGCCTCGGCCATGGGGCTTCCGGCAGCGAGGGCGAGGCTGAAGGCCGCGATGACCGTGTCGCCGGCGCCCGTCACGTCGAACACCTCGAGCGCACGGGTTGGGATCGTCATCGGCTGCCTGCCCTTCTCGAACAGGCTCATGCCATGCTCGCCCCGCGTGATGAGCGCCGCGTCGAGCCTGAGTTGCTTGACCAGGTCGAGCCCGGCCTTGATGACGTCGGCCTCGTTCTCGAACTTGCGCCCGAGCAGTTCCTCGGCCTCGCGGGTGTTGGGCGTGATAATGGATGCACCTTTATATAACGGTCCGTTTTTCGGCCTCGGGTCGATCGTGACGGGTTTCCCGGCGCCCTTGAATCGTTCGATGACCTGGCTCAGGAGTTCGGCGACGACGACGCCTTTGGCGTAATCCGACACGATCACGCCGCTCAGATCGGGGGCTTTTTTCCAGAGCTCGCTCGCGAGGTTCTTCTGGCACTGGTAGTCGATCGGGTCGGTATACTCGCGGTCGATGCGGAGCATCTGCTGGTTCTGGCCGAGAACGCGCGTCTTCACGGTCGTCCGGCGGCCGGAGTCGGCGATGAGGCCGGACGTTCCGATTCGTTCGGCGTTCAGTGCCTCGGTGAGGCGCCTTCCCGCGCCGTCGTCGCCGATGATGCCGCAGATGTCGGCCTTCGCGCCGAGGGCGACCAGGTTGCTTGCGACGTTCGCCGCGCCGCCGGGGCGCCAGGTCTCGCGCTTGATCTGGACGATCGGAACGGGGGCTTCGGGGGAGATGCGCTCGACCTTTCCCCAGACGAACTCATCGAGCATGACGTCGCCGAGCACGGCGATATGAAGCCTGGAAAACTTCGCGAGGACGCTCTTGAGACGGGCGCGTGTGATCATCTGTTGGCGAGCCTTTCGAGGAGAGCCAGCGAGACGAGGGGAACCATGATCTCGTGATGGCCGGTGATGTGGAAGCCCTGGCCGACGCCGATGCTCGGCCGCTTCACGACGTTGGTCGTCGCGCGATACTGGATCAGCATGTCCATGTCGATCGTCGTCAGACCCTGGAGATGCCTGCCGAGGTTGTGTGCCCTGGAAACGGCCTTCAGAAACACTTCGGGCAGGACGACGGCGGAGCCGAGGTTCCAGTAGACGCCGCCCTCGAGGTCGCCGACCTGGTCGCAGACGATCTCGAAATCGCGGAAACTCGTCGCGCCGAGGCTGGCGCCGTCGACCGCGGGATGGAGGTGGATGAAATCGGTTCCGATGGCGACATGGACGGTGCAGGGAATTCCGTGTTTTCCGCACTGCCAGAGGAGACTTTCGTGGCGGTAGGGAAACCGCTCCTGCGAGGTGTTCATCGCCTCATACAGGCTGCGTCCAAGGCCGTGACCCGCCGCCGCTCCCTGATGGATAGCCTTTCCCATCCAGGCGCCGGTTTCCTCGACGAAGCCGAACCGGCCGCGCGCGAGTTCCTTGCCGACGTCTTCGGAGGTTTCGCCGAACGCGGCTAGTTCGAAATCATGGATCGATCCCGCGCCATTGAGGGCTATGCCGGTGACGATCTTCGCTTCGACCAGGCGTATCAGCAGCGGAGCGAGGCCGCACTTGACGACGTGGGCGCCCATTCCCAGCAGAACCGGCCTGCCATTTCTGCGGGCGGCGACGATCGCGTCGATGGCCTGGCGAACGGTTTTCCCGGCGTGGATCGAGGGAATGCAGTCCAGGAGACCCTGCACGGAGGCCGGCCGGTCCGGGGCCGCCCCGAAATCGGAGCGCTTTACGAGGTTGTGGCGCTCGGCCATCGGGTAAAAGGTCAACTGCGGCTTTTTGTGTTCTTTCGTCATGTCCTGATCGGTCCCTCCGCGAACCGACGAAGTCTAGCACCGGCAACCGGGGACGTCAAGCGGCTTCCCATGCCGATTTGCCCCTTGACCGGCGGGTGCGGCCTCTGGTATCGTTGAGCCCGTTCGCATTGCCTGACGGACCCGAGTCTGTCGGCCCGAGGAGGGACTGAACGAGTGAAATCGAAGATGACGCGTGCCGCGGGACTCTTCCTGGCAGTCATTGCGCTGATCTCCCTGACGCTTTGCACCGGCTGTGGGAACAAACAGCCCGCGGCGGGCCCCGCCGCTCCGAAGATCGACCGGTTCGGCGCGGCCGACGGGCTTCCGCATGACGTCATCACCGCCCTGGCCGTGTTCGGCAACCAGATCTGGGTCGGCACGAAAAGCGGCGTCGCCAGATACGACGGGGTGAACTGGCAGGTCCACGTCACGAAGAACACGAACTCGCTCGGTTCGAACGAGATCACCTCTCTCGCCGCCGCGGGCAGTTACATTCTGATCGGCACCGACAATGGGGTGACCCGGTACGACGGGAAAAACTGGGGCCAGGTCATGTCGGGCTCCCGCGCCCGGTCGGTCGCCGCGAAAGACGCGCAGATGGCCGTCGCGACGGCGCACGGCCTCGAATACTCGACGGGCGGACAGTTTCAGGCCTTCGGCAAGGAGAACGCCGGCCTGACCAGCGATGAGGCCACGACCGTCGGCTTCGACGGGAAGGGGAACGTCTGGGTCGGGCTGCAGCTCGGCATGGCCCAGCTCAACGGCCAGATGTTCATCAACCACAGCGGGCCGGCGAAGACGGTCATGGGAAACTCGCTCGTCGACGTGAAGGCGAACCCGCCCACCTGTCAGCTGATCGGCAACAACATCACGACCATCGTCCCATACAAGGGAATGATGGCGATCGGAACGACGTCCGGCGTGTCGATCACCGACATGGGCATGGCCTGGACGAACTACAACGCGGCGCACAAGGAGTGGGTCCAGCGGGGCAACAACATCGTCGAAGAGACGATGCCCGGAAACAGTCCCTTGCCGGGAAACCTCGTGACGTCGCTGGCGGTTCTGCCGGGCGATGCGGGGCTGGTGATCGGCACGAACCGCGGTGTTGCGGTTCTGCGCGACGCGACGTGGGTCGATCTCGAAGGTAAACTGAGCGATATAAAATCAAACCAGATAACCGCCCTCGCGATCCAGGGAGCCCATTTGTGGGTCGGCACGCAGAACGGCCTGTACCGGGTACGCGACTTCCTGTCCTTGATCGGAGCCGAGGGAACGAAATGACACGAGGCGCGGCTGGACGGATCGGCGCTGCCGTCGCTTTGGTGGTGCTCGTCGCCGCCGATGCGTGGGCGGCCGGAACGGGGGGCGCGGTCGCATCGGGACCCGCCGATGGTTCGGGCTTTTTCTCGCAGTTGCCGCCGGAAGTGAACTTCGCGATCACCACCCTCGGGTTCGGCGGAATTGCCGGCTGGTGCGTCGGATTCACGCTGAAAAAGTTCGCGAAGATGGCCGCGCTGGTCGTCGGAACCGTCTTCATCGCCATCCAATACCTGGCCTACAATCAGTATGTGACCGTCGACTGGGACAAAATCCGGCAGACCGTGCCGGACAGCGGTTTGCAACAGATCTGGATGGGACTGATGTCGGTGTTCACCTACAATTTCCCGTTTGCCGGGGCATTCGCCGCCGGCTTCCTCCTGGGATTCCGAAAAGGCTGATCCGAAACGAACCGCCGCCCGGCTCCATGGAAGAGACCGGGCGGCGGCTGTTTTTCGAATACGATATTACTTGGGATAGATCTTGATGACGTTCTTGATCTCCATCGTTCCCGATGCCGCGCTGACGCGGTGGGTCGTGCCGTAGACGACGACCTGCTGGTTCTGGAGGGGAGTCAGCTTCTCGCACCAGACCGGGTCGAGAACGTCGAGACCGAGATCGCGGGGTCTCAGATGGTCTTCCTTGAGATACACGCGATTCTTCTTGAGAACGACCTTTGCCCGGACGGATTCTTCCTGCGTCCAGATCTGAGGCTGTTCCTTCTCCCGCTTCTTTTTGTCCTTCCTGTCCTTTTTCCCCTTTTTGCCGCCTTCCTCTTCGGGAAGATACTGCTTGGGGTTCTTGACGCGTTCGGCATACAGGGCGTTCCAGATCATGACCTGCGAATCGGTCGCAACGGCGGTCTCGTCGGCATACTCTGTGGCGACGTTGCCGGCGAGATCGACGAGAATGACGTTGCCATACTGGATCGGCCGCTTCGGACGGCTCTGCTGCTTGGCGCTCGGCAGGTTGAAGCTGACATAGTTGCCGACAGCCAGTTGGGCCGGGGCCGATGCGGCGTTCGGCACCTCAAGGATGCGTATCGAAGCCCGGTCACGATACAGCGATTCGACTTTCCCGATGACCCTGATCGGCATTGCCCAGGAGGCCAGGGCGATGGTTGCGAAAAGAAGCGCGACTGCGCAGATGCACATCCGATGCGCATTTTGATGGGAGCGTAGAGTCATGTCCGTCTCCTTGGGTTTCCAGAGTGTCGCTGGATGGTACCACAATCATGCTGGTACGGCAAAGGCATCATGCCGAACGACGAAAAAATCCGCCCGGCTGGAAAGCCGGGCGGATTTGTCCGGTCGGGGCGACTGGACTCGAACCAGCGACTTCATGGTCCCGAACCATGCGCGCTACCAACTGCGCTACGCCCCGTGGAACGTGCCGGTATCCTAGCACACTTCCATCCGGACTTCAAGTGGGGAAATGCGAAAAGCGGGAATTTCATCGCGGCGGACCTTCCGCATCGGCGAGAAAATGGCGAATGGCGAAGGTCTGAAAAAGCGGGCTTGCAATCGATGCAAATTGTCACGGGTAGTGATACCATGGAACATCATGAGTCCAGAGCCTCGGGCCGCCTCCGCCGCACCGGCATCACCGGCGGATAAGATCACGGCAACACTCACGCTCGGTATCGGCAGCAATTTCTCGACGATGGCCGGCGTGCTGGCCGCATGGATTTTCCTGACCCGCACCGGGTGGGTCGATGGCTTCTGGCGACAGCTGTTCCATGCATTCCTGCTCGCCCCGGTCTTCCTGGGAGATGCGATGAATGCCTACGTTCTCGGCCGGATCGACCTCGATACGAGGCGCGGCTGGGACGACGTCCAGATCACCGAAGAAGGCCGGCGCGCGCTTTCCCGGTTACGATTACCCTGGCGAGCGCTGTCGATTGCGACAGCGACGAGCCTGGCGGCGATCTTCCTCGTCGCTCGCGCTCCTGAGCCGGCCGCGTACGCGTGGGTCCGGTATGTCTTTCCGGCGCTTCTGTTCATTCATGCCGCGCGATGCCTCTATACCATCAGAACCTACATCGCTCCGCGGTTGCCGTCGTACGGTGGCGCTGCCCTGTTCAAACGCGCCGTGTGGGCGTATCTTGCCGGCGCTCTCTGGCTTGGCTGGCTGCTGACGCGCCCCCACGCCCCCTTCGCGTGGTGGAGCGTGCCGTTGCACGGGTGCGCGTTTTTCCTCATCTCGGGGTGGCTTCAGCCGCTTCCGTCGAAGTTTTCGGTTTTCCATCCCGCCGGTTCCGGCCGCAAACTGCCGAAACTGGTCGTCGAGCCGCTTCGCGCAGGAGTCGTCCAGCCGGCAATCAGCGGTGACGTCAGGGGTGAAGAGGCGCGATGGCAGTCGGAACACGGCTTCGTCACGATATCCGACGTCCGGATGCCTCTTCTCGAAATGCCGCTGTTCGAGGCGGCGGGAACGGCGCTTGCAGCGCCTGACAATACGGCGCTCCTGCTCATACTCCAATCGGAAGTCCGCCCCAGGCCCCACTGCACGCTCATCTCCTGGGTCGACGGGAAAGCGTTCGTGACGACGAACTTCGGTTCGACGACGTCCCGGTTTCCCGCCGGAATCACCTATCTGTCGAGAAATCCCGGCGAGGCGCCGGCTTCGTTCCTTGCCGCCCATCGGGCCGCATGTCCGGGCGGCGCCGGGACGGCCATTCCCCAGCCGCCCTGGCAGGCGCTCCAGGCGATGGTCGAGGCGATGGTCGTGTTCCTGCACCGGGAAATCCAGGTGCCGGCCGCCGGCGCGTCTGCGGGGACCCCGGACCGGGGAAGTGGCGCAGGCGACGGCACCCCAGCGCAGACAACGAATGCCGAGGTGATTGATTCATGAGCGCTGGTACCAGTTCCGTCGGTCTCGATCTGAAATACCGGATCTTCATCTTCAATATCGCTCTCGTGTTCGCCGTGCTGGCCATCGCCACCTGGTTCGAACTCAACCGGCTCAACGACGCCGCCGGGGACCACGTGTCCAGGGAGAGCCAGCGGCTCAGCAAAACGCTGGAGGGCATCCTCCCGCGCATGATCATGACGCATGACACGGGCGGGTTGAACGATCTTGCCAAGAAAATCACCTCTCCGGAACTGCCGGGGAACGAGATCGTCTCGGTCGCGATCCTGGACAAACAATTGCAGGAGATCGCGTTCGCCGATCAGGGCTGGCGCGAGCGCCACGATGGCTCTCTCAAGCTGCCTCCGACGTTCATCGTGCAGAAGCCGATCAAGACACCCGGCCAGCAGGAGGCCGTGGGGTATCTGCGTTTCACGTTCTCGATGGCCGATCTGGAGCGCTCCCGCTCGGCCGTCGTGTTCGACAATCTTGTGCTGGCGCTGCTGATGGCTCTGGTCGCCTTTTTCTGGGCATGGTATCTGTCCTCGCTGATCGTCCGGCCCGTCAAGGTTCTGCTCGATGCGGCCGAGCGTATTTCCGCCGGCGATCTGACGGGAGCCCGCATCGACGTGGGCGGCGATTCCGAGCTGGTCGCGCTGGTGACCGCGTTCAACCGCATGTCCGAAACGATCGGTCTGCATCTCGAAGATCTGCGGCAGAAGAACGGCGCGCTCGACCGGCGAGTGTTCGAACTCTCGACCCTGCACCAGGCCGCCCGGGCGATCAATTCCGTCCTGAACCTTGACCAGCTGTACGAGCGCATCGTCGATACGGCGATATCGATCCTCGGCGGCGTCAAACGCTGCTCGCTGATGCTCATCGACAGGCGAACGAACGAGTTCATGGTGCGGGTCGCGAAGGGGCTCGACGTCGGCCTGCTTCCCCCCACGCGGCGAGTTCCGATCGGCGACGGCGTTGCGGCGCGGGTGTGCATCTCCGGCGAACCGGTGATCATCAACGACGTGCCGGAGGGCGATTCCAGAAAACTCGAGGTGGCCCGAATTCCGCGGAGTTCGCTCTGCGTGCCCCTCAAGATCGGCGACGAGGTCGTCGGCGTGCTGTCAGCCAGCAACAAAATTTCGGGGGAGCCCTTCACGAGCGACGATCAGGCGCTTCTCGAAACGCTGGCGACGCAGAGCGGCATCGCGATCAAGAACGGCCGGTTCTATCAGGACCTGAACCGCAAGATCCTCGAGTTGAACACCCTGCACGATATCGGCAGGAACCTTAGCGTTGTGCTTGATATACAACGACTACTCGAGATGGTCGTCGACCAGACGTCGCGCGTGCTCGGCGGCGTCCGTTCCATATCGCTCATCCTGTACGACGAGATGACGGGAAAGCTGCACGTGAGGGTTCACCGCGGCCTGAGCCCCGAGTATGCCGTCCGACCGATCGAAATCGGAGACGGGATCGCCGGGAAGGTGTTCGCGAAGTGCGAACCGCTGATGATCAACGACCTGCCGTCCGACACCCCGCAGGACTCCTCCGCGCCGAGCGGCCGCAGTTCGCTCTGCGTCCCCCTCATCGTAAAGGAACACGCGATCGGCGTGCTGTCGGTTTCCGAAAAACTCTCGGGCGAGATTTTCGACGACAACGATCTGAGTCTGCTCGTGACGCTTGCGTCGCAGATCTCGATCGCCCTTCACAACGCCAAGCTGTACGAAGACCTCGAGGCTAGCTACCTGTCGGCCGTGCGCGCCCTCGCGAACTCCCTCGACGCGAAAGATGCATACACGCGCGGCCACAGCGAACGCGTCGCGGCGTTTTCCGTCGAGATCGGCCGGCGCATGGGGCTGAAGCCCGAAGCGATCAAGAACCTCCAGATCGGGGCTCTTCTCCACGACATCGGAAAGATCGGCATCTCGGAAAACATCATCAACAAGCCCGCTCGGCTGACCCCCGACGAATATGAGCTCATCAAGACCCACCCGGTCCGGGGCGCGAACATCATCGAACCGGCCAGTTTCCTCAAGGAGAAGGTGCCCCTGATCAAGCACCATCACGAACGCTTCGACGGAAAGGGCTATCCCGACGGCCTGAGCGGTGACGCCATCCCTCTTCTCGCGCGCATCGTCTGTGTCGCCGACTCGTGGGATGCGATGACCAGCAAGCGTGCGTACAGAAACGTCGTCCCGAAGGAACAAGCCGTGCAGGAACTGCTGAAATGCGCCGGAACGCAGTTCGATCCCAAGATCGTCGCCGCCTTCATTGAAGTGCTGCAGGATGAGAAGACCGTCGAATCCATTCTCGGGCTGGGGTATTCATGATACGTCACTGGAAATTGATCGAGGCGGACGAGGCCGGCATCGAGGCGCTGGCTCGCCGGACGGGGTTCCCGTCGTTATTGCTGCGCATTCTCTGGAATCGCGGCATGAAGGACGAGGCTTCGATCGAGAGGTATTTCGAACCCCGCAGCCGGACGCTTGCGACCCCCTTTCTGCTCGACGGCATCTGCCGCGCCGTCGATCGTATTGTTTTTGCTATAGAA
Source organism: Candidatus Ozemobacteraceae bacterium (assembly GCA_035373905.1). Classification (NCBI taxonomy): domain Bacteria; phylum Candidatus Rifleibacteriota; class Candidatus Ozemibacteria; family Candidatus Ozemibacteraceae; species Candidatus Ozemibacteraceae bacterium. The sequence continues at coordinate 151,792 of DAOSOK010000001.1, forward strand.
CGTGACGAAAGCATCCGGGTCTACGGAGACCGCGATGTGGACGGGATCACATCCACCGTCCTTCTGCTCGAGACTCTGAAACGGTACACCGAACGCGCCGACTGCACGATTCCGGTCATCGAGGACGGATACGGGCTGAACCGCGATTATCTCGACACCGCGAAACGCGACGGGGTCGGGCTCATCATCACCGTCGACTGCGGCATCGGAAACGTCGATGAGGTCGAGTATGCGAGGCAGTTGGGCATCGACGTGATCGTGACCGATCACCACGAGCCGCCGGCCGTTCTCCCCAGGGCCGTTGCGCTGATCGACCCGAAACTCCCCGGAACGGTGTATCCCCAGAAGGACATGGCCGGCGTCGGGGTTTCCTTGAAGCTCGCCCTGGCCCTCGAACTCGCGCTCGGCAAGGGCATGGGGCGGCCCCTCATCGCGTTCGACCTGGACGGCCCCGAGATCGACGTTCTCCGCTTTCATCCGCGCGAAGGGTTCGTTCGCTTGAAGCACGTCAACCTGGGGGCGATGCAGGGCGCCACGATCCTTTTTTTCAGCCCGGAGGAGCGGCGGCAGATCGTCGAGTTGCTTCCCGAACTCAAAAAACTGCCGATGAGCGACGGGCGGTCGGGGCAGCTCTGCCTGACCACGCTCGCCGAGATGGTGCTGCCGGACATCCCGTCTCCCGACAAGCAGCGGCTGACGTCGGCGTTTTCTCTTCCGACCGACGTCGGCGGGGCACGGCGCCTCGTGGTGATGTATCTGAAACTCATGGAGGCGCAGGATACGGGCGTCCGGTCCCTCTGGCAGAGAGCCCTGGACATCCTGACCATCGGAACGGTGGCTGACATGGTTCCGATGCGGGGTGAGAACCGGACCATGGCCCAGATGGGGCTCAAATTCGTCTCGAACACGAAACGCCTCGGTCTGCTGGAATTGTATACCCTGCTCGGCTGGCGGCAGCGGCAGGTGAGCGAGCGCGACATCAGCTTCAACATCGCGCCAATCCTGAACTCGTCCGGGCGTCTTCGCACCGCCCAGATCGCCGTCGATCTGCTGACAACGGATTCTCCCGACCGGGCGAGAGAACTGGCGCGGGAACTGTTCGAGCTGAACATCGAGCGGAAGAAACTCGCCGAGGAAGGATACCGGAATGTCCGTGAGCACCTGCTTCGCCAGAACGACGTGCGGCAGGACAAGCTGCTCCTCGTCGCGGCGCCGTTCCCCAACCAGGGCGTTACCGGCATCGTGGCGACGAGGCTCATGCTCGAGTTTTGCAGACCCGTGATCGTCCTGCTCGAGGACCACGGCCGATGGCTCGGCTCGGCGCGCAGTTTCAAGAACGTGAACATGATGAACGCCCTCCATGCGGGGGCCCCGCATCTCGAGAAATACGGCGGTCATGTGGGAGCGGCGGGGCTTACCGTCGCGCTGAACAACATCGAACTCCTGAGACGTGCGCTTCGTGCCTACGCGGCGGAAGGGATATCCGAGGCCGATCTCCAGGCGGAATGGCTGATCGACGCCGAGGTGTCCATCGACATTGTCAATGAGTCGCTCCTGGCCGATCTCCTGAAGTTCGCGCCGTTCGGAATCGACAACCCCGCGCCTCTCTTCGTCGCTCGGCGCATCCCGTTCTACGAAATACGAAAAGTCGGCGAGACCAGGAGTCATTTGCGATTCAAGTTCCGGAAAAGCTCCGGCGCTGCCGTCTTCGGAATCGGCTTCGGGCTCGGCAAGCTTCTCGACGTCGATCAGGTGACGGACGGGGTGTGCGACCTCGTCTTCAGCGTCGATGCCAACGATTACAACGGCGTGCGTTCGGCGCAGGTCGTGGTGTACGATGTATCATTCCCCGGGCAACGCGTCCTTGAGCCTGCCGAGATGCCGGCCTTGGTCGACAACGTCGCCGTGGAGCCGGAAGGGATGCCGATATGATCAATTATGAACACCCTCCCCTGAACCGATACGACTTTTCCCGCCTCGAAAACATGTGGCTGCCGCTGATTCTCGACGTGATCAAGGGCATGATCGAGCGCTGGGAGATGTGCGAGTGTCACGACTGCGTGCTCGACACCGTCGCTCTCGCTCTCAACAGCCTGCCGCCCAAATACTGGGTCGGGGGCAAATACGACGCGTTCATGCCGCCCGACGTGTTTCTGGCCGATGCGAACAACCGGCTCCTTGCCGAGCAGGCTGTCATCAAAGCTCTGTCGCTGGTGTCGAAGAATCCCCACCATTGAACGACCGGCGAAACCGGGCCCTCAGTCGCCTCCGCCTCGAGATATACCTGAAACGATAGAATTTCGGAGATTCCTCAGCCGCATATCTCCCGGCTTGATCCGGAGAGCGGCGTCCAGGTCGGCGATGGCCTTCCCGACTTCGCCGGTCCTCAGGTAGAGGGCGGCGCGGTTGTTCAGGCTGGCGACGTATCCCGGGTCGAGGCGCAGGGCTTCGGAATAATGGGCGACGGCCTCGGCCGTCCGGGAGGCGCCCGCGGCGATCAGGCCGAGATAGTCGTGAATCATCGGTTCGCCCGGCCATTCCGCCACGGCTTTTTCGAGGATCGCCCGGGCATCGTTGGGCCGTCCGAGGGAGAGTTCGGCGGCGGCGAGATGAACCCAGCCCCTGGCGTAGCGCGGCTGAAGCCTCGTGACGATGCGGAAATCCGAGCGGGCGTTTTCGGCATCGCCAGCCAGGAACTGCGCCATCCCGCGGTTGTTGAAGGCGATGTAATGGGGCGTCTGCCTGACGACTTCGTTCCAGAACGTGATCGCGTCTTGATAAAAAGCGCATCTGAGGGCGGTTTCGTGCGCCATCCACGAGCCTGCGCAGAGCGCAGCGGCCAGCAACACCGTTTCCCAGATCAGCATCTTGCGTTCGCGGAGAAAGGCGCTGGCGGACTGAAGCGCATCGGCAACGCACAAAAACAGGCCGAATGCCGGAAGATACGCATGCCAGGAGGCCGTGAAAAACTGACCAAGGCCGTGAAAAAAAATGCCTGCGCTCACGGGCAGAAGGGCGACCGGGAAAAAGAGCAGGCCGCAGTATCGGAGAGGTGCTTTGCGGGAAGCGACGAGAAGGGCGCAGAAGAGCGCTGAGGCGATGCCCCAGGAAAGCGCTTGGGGAGGCCACTGCCCGGGAGGAACATAGGGAATGAACAGGGGAATGTCGATCGGAACCGCCACGCAGCGGAAAAGGGCGCCGGTGGCGATGAAAACGCGTCCGATCCGGTCGGCGACGCCGCTGTCGGCCGCGTCGTGATACTGATTCCGTTGCGGTTCCGCCGCGGCTCCCGACACGGCGATGATTCCGACGATGCCGATGATGATAAAAAGAAATCGGCATTGCTTCATGGTTTCGAGGACGGTACCGGTGTTCTTGAAATGGTTCAAAACCGCCAGGACAAAAGGAAACGAGATCGCCGTCGGTTTCGACAGGAGGCTGAGGAGAACGCAGAGGGTGACCGACAGCCGGAGGCGCGGCGCCTTCGTGTCCGGGCCGGCAAGCTGCAGATGCAGTCCGAGGAGGTAGAAAAAGGCGAACAGGACGTCTTTTCGCTCCGTGATCCAGGCCACGGACTCGACGCGGCCCGGATGAACGGCGAAGAGCGCGGCGGCGGCGCACGCCCAGGTGAGGCGCAAGCCGAGTCTGCGCGACAGTTCGAGGGCCAGCAGCACGTTCGCGATGTGGAGCAGGAGGTTGCCCAGATGGAAGAAGAACGGGTCCATGCCCGCGACGCGGAATTGAACGGCGAGCGAGAGGACGGTCAGGGGTTGATACACCGTCATGTACGGTTGTGAGAACAACTTCAGGAGTGATGTCGGCGAAAGATCGTGAAAATAGGGATTATCGAGAACCATGGCCGGGTCGTCCCAGGTGATGAACCCCGCCTCGAGAGCCGGAAAAAACGCGACGGTCGTCAGCAGGACGAGTCCCAGACGCACGAACCAGATGATGGTATTGTTATAACTATTCATGAGCGGGTTCGCCGGCCGCATTGAAGAGTAACATCAGATATTCTATAGGCGCTGCGTGAGACGGCCGAGACTTGTCGGACAGGGACGAGCGGAAAGCGCACGCCGGAGCGGAACGGTTCTCCGTTCCGGCTCCGGCGCAGAGGGTGCGTGGATCATGTGAGCTTGTTGGCCTTGAAGATTTCCTGGATGGCCGTCGAGGCGGCCTGCCGGACTTCGCGGGTCTGGTCACGCTCGGCCTTCTTGAGGGCGACGATCGCGCGAATGTCGCGAAGGGTACCCAGCGCCTCGGCCGCGGTGCGCCGCACCGAACCGTTGCGGTCGGCGAGCAGCTGGACGAGGGTGTCGACGACCTTCTCGCCGCCGATGCGGCCGAGGATGCGGGCGATGTTCTCGCGCAGGTTGTTGTTGCGGTCGCTCGCGAGCTTGAGCAGGCGCTGAACCAGCGTATCCTCGCCGATGCGGATCAGCAGGTCGCAGGCGTGGCGACGCATCCGTTCCTCGGGGTGCTTGAGGGCCTCGACGAGGACGAGATAGGCCCTGGACTTGAAGCTGACGATCGCCTCGCTGCACGCGAGCGGCACGAGCGGGGACGGATCGTCGAGCCTGGCCAGCAGGGGCAGGATCGCCTGGGTGTCGCCGATCAGAGCGAGCGCGGCGGCGGCCTTTTCCCGCACCGACTCGGCGGAATCCTCGAGCGACTTGATCAGATGAGGCAGGGCGATCCGTTCCTTGCGCTGACCGAGGGTCTCGACGGCGGTGCCGCGGACGACGGCCGACTTGTCGCTCAGCGACTTGATGATGATGTCGGGCACGCGCGCATCGGCCATCTGCGAGAGGGCCTTGACCGACAGCTGGCGCACGAGTTCCGACGTGTCGCTGGTCGTCTTCTCGAGAAACTCGACCGCGGCCGTGTCCTTGAGCTCGCCGAGCACCTGGGCAGCCTTGGCCCGGACGGCCTCGACGGCATCCTTGAGGGCTTCGATGGCGGGCGGAACGGCGGCCGTGGTGCCGATCTTGCCGATAGCCTCGATGGCGGCGCCGCGAACCTTGTCGGCCGGGTCTTTCACCAGCTGCGACAGCGTCCGGATCGCGCGCGGATCGCGGGTCTCGCCGAGAACCGAGGCGATGGCGTACCGCACCGGTTCGGCCGGGTGGGAGGCCGCCAGAAGCAGTTTCTCGACCAGTTTCCGGCTCTTGCTCGCGATCAGTTGCTTGCTGAGAAGGTCGAGTGGGATCTGGTATTCGGGCTTCTTGAGAATGTCGATCAGGGCGTCGAGCGCGCCTTCTGTCTGGATGCCGCCGAGCGCCTCGACGCACCACTGGCGCTGGGCGTTGTCGCCCTGGGCGAAGAAATCGCGGATGACCGGGATCGCCTTGTCGTTCCCGACCTTCGCGAACAGTTGCGCCACGTTGAGTTTGATCAGGTGCAGGATCTGCATGCTGCACTCGACGATCCGCTTGTCAGGGATGCCGGCGAGCTTCTTGAAATCCTTATCGGTCAGCGTGTCGCGCGCGATCTTGATCAGCAGGTCGAACGCGCGCTCGTCATCCATGCCGGCGAGCGCTTCCGCGATCGAGAACTGCGCCCAGGAATATCCTTCCTTCAAAATGACCGAGATCGGGTTCTCTTCGGTGAGGTGCTTGTCGATCGCGAGCAGGCTGTCCGCCACGGTTCGCTTGAGGTGCGCGCCGGCGGTCTCGAGAACCTTGATGAGAGGAAAAATGGCTCGGATGTTGCCGATGCGGCCGAGAACGCGGACCAGCGAGGGAACCACCGCCGCCGACTCGGTCGAGAGCGCCTTCGTCAGGGGCTCCACCGCCATCTCCTGAAGTTCGCACAGGGCCCACTCGGCCTTGGTGACGATCTGTTCGTCCTGCTCGCCAAGGGAGCGTACGAGCGCCGGAATCGCCTTCGCTCCGCGAATCATGCCGAGGGCTTCGATCGCATGCAGGCGGACGTCGCGTTCGGAGTCGGAAAGACGGTTCACGAGCGGGTCGATTGCGACCGGGTTCCCGATCTTGCCGAGGGCCTGGGCGGCGGCGATCTTCAGTTCGGGCTCGGGAGCGTCGAGGAACGGCACGAGATTGCCGGCCGTCGCCTTTTCGCCGATTTCGCCGAGTGCGTCGATCGCCTTGATGCGAACCGTCTTGTCGGCGCGGTCGAGGATGCCGAGGATGAACCGGCAGGCTTTCGGGGATTTGATCTTGGAGAACGCCTCGATGGCCAGCTGGATCTGTTTCGCGTTGAACGTCTGGGAGAGGTTGAGCAGCGGGTCGACGGCGCGGTCGCTCGCGATCTCGCCGAGCGACCAGATGATCTTTTCTTTGATCTGCGGCGTACTGACCTGGAAGATATCGATCATCGCGTCGACCGCGTTCGGGTTCTTGATCTGGCCGAGCGCCTGGATCGTCGCGAGCCGGAGCCGCTCGTTGTCCTCGCCGAGCATGACCAGGAGCTGGTCGCAGGCGGCGGTGGAGCCAATCTTGCCGAGGGCCTCGATGGCTTTGAGCCTGACTTCGAAGTCGGGGTCCTTGAGGATCGGCAGGACGATGTTGACGGACTGCGGCTCGCGGATGTTGCCGATCGCTTCGCAGGCAATGAAGCGCAGATCGTGGTTGCGGCTCTTGAGGAACGCCGAGACGGCTTTGAGCGCCGATGTGACGCCGATTTTGCCGAGGGCCTCGAGCGCGACGTAGCGAAGATCGTCGTTGTCCTCTTCGAGAAGCTTGATCAGGGGAATGACGGCCTCGTCGGAGCGGATGTTGCCGAGCGAACGGGCCGCGATGAACTTGAGCGAAGCGTCGCCCGCGGAAAGACACTGGATCAACGGCCGGACGGCCTCCTTGACGGCGGCGTCGCCGAGATACTCTGCCGCGACTTCCCGGATGTCCTTCAACTCGTCGCCGAGGAGTTTCACGAAGTCGGGATACCCGTCCGGCTGGTTGAGTTCCTTCATCTCGAGAACGATGGAATACCGAGCGTCGGGATCCTTCGTCTCGGCGAGTCGGCGGCGGCACTCGTCGAGTTCCTGCTTTGGCGTCAGCGGCGGCATCTCTTCGAGGACCGGCGTGGGGGCCTTTTCCTCGGCGGCGAGAAATTCCGCGGCAGGGAGGGAGGCTCCCGTTGGCATTGCTGGAGCGACGGGAACGGCGCCCTGCTCCTTTGAATCTATAGTTGTTTCTACAGAAATAGAGTCGAACTCGACATGCAGTTCTTCCGGCTCGGGGGCTGGCGCCGGAGCGGCTGGGCGGCGCGACTGGACGGGGGCGGGGGGGGGCGCCGCCGGGGGGGCTTTGCCTTCGATTCCCATGAACAGGCCGGCGAGGTCCTCGTCGACATCGGCGGCCGGGGATGCGGTTTCCGCGGTTTCGGCCGCGATGCCGAACTCCTCGGTCGAAGCCGGCGTTTCATCGTTGAGCGTGAAGTCCGGGGAGGGCTCGGGGGCGGGCCGCGCCTGCGGAAGAGGCGAAGCAGGCTGTTGTTTCGGCTGGGAGGTCGCGGGTGTCTGGAGAATGAACTGGTCGAGGAAGGCCGAATCCGACTCTTCGGCGGCGGAATGTCCAGCGGCCGCTCCGGAAGAGTCGGTAGCGGCGGGAGCCGCCGTGGCGGCGTCGAGGTCGCCGAACTCGAACGTGGCCGATTCGCCTGCGCCGCCCCCCATGTCGAGCGAGAATTCCTCGACGGTCTCCGTCGTCGGCAGCCGCTCTGTGGAAGGCGTCAGAACGATGGGGGCTTCCGGCTGGGGGCCGGGTTCGGCGGCCGGCATCGTCTCGGAGGCGGCCAGATCGACCGGCATGGATGGGGTATCGAGATTGAGATCCAGTCCGACGTCGGAAGGAGCCGAGCCCGGAGTCTCGGCCGGCTGTGCCGCCTGGGCCGGACTTTTCATTTCGAATTCGCTGAGATCGAGTTCCGTGGAGCCTCCGGCGGGTCCGGAGCCGAGATCCAGAGACAGGTTCCCGGGGTCGCTTCCGAGATCGAGGGCGAGGCCACCGGGGGTGCCGCCGAAATTCAGGTCGGGGATGGCGGGCGAGGGGGTGTCCAGTTCGAGGCCGGCGGGCGTCGCCTTGGAGTCGAAGGAGATGTCGAAGCCGCCCCCGGCGCCTGCGGACGTGTCGAGATTGAGGTCGAGAGGCGATTCCGTCGCTCCGCCGGCCGGAATGCCCAAATCGAGCGACAGGCCGCCCGTTGGGACGCCGGCGGCCGGAGGCGTCAGGTCGAAGCCGCCCAGGTCGAGGGTTCCGGCCGGGGTCTTGCCTTCGCCGGCCGCGGCGGCCGTGCCGGTCGCGTCGGAAAGATCGAGCGACAGATCGAGATCGAGCGGGGCACGTTCAAGCGGAGTTGCGGTGCCGCCGCCGCTTGTCGGCAGGGACATTCCGCACATATTGCAGAATTTGTTGTCGTTTTCGTTTTCAAAACCGCAGCCGGGACACTGCATATGGACCTCCGTCTTTTCTTGACCCCGCACCGGGATCTTGCGAGTATTCTACCAATCTGTTCAGACCATGAAAAGCATTTTCTCGCGATGCCCTCCCGCCGGCAAAGCAGGATCAAATCGCGAGCCGGGATTCATCCTCCCGGGTTGGCCGTCAGTTCGCCCAGGGCCGGGAACATACGCGCGTATTCGGCGGCCAAATCCACCTGTCGTCCCTCGGCGAGCATCTCTTGGACGAACATGACTACATCTCTCAATATTATATGTGGAATGATGCGGCGCATCGTCGTGACAGCGGCCGGCCGCATGCTCATCTCCTCGATGCCGATGCCGGCGAGGGTCAGAAAGCCTGCCGGGTCGGCGGCCATCTCGCCGCAGATGCCGACCCTGATCCCTTCGCCGCGAGCGGCGGCGACGCAGTAGAACAGGAACCTGAGGAAGGGGTTGCAGAGCGGGGACGCCAGCCGGGTGAGCCGCTCGTTCGTCCGGTCGATCCCGTAAAAGAACTGCAGCAGGTCGTTCGTGCCGAGGCTGATGTAGCGCGTATGCCGGGCGATATATTCCATCATGAACATCACCGACGGCACTTCGACCATGATGCCCCATTCCGGGGGGGCCGACGGGGAGACATGGTCCAGCACTCGCTTCCAGACCGTCGCAATCGACTCGAGTTCTTCGGGCGCCGAGACCATCGGGAAGATGATGCGGCAGTTGCGGCCGTCGCCGGCTCGGACCATCGCGCGGAGCTGCGGCTCGAGCACGTCGGGCCTCGAAAGCAGGAACCGGATCGAGCGGAACCCCATCGCGGGATTCACTTCATGGGAAAAGGGAAGATATTTGACGGGCTTGTCGGAGCCGATGTCCATCGTGCGCAAGACGGTCATGTCCGGCGCAGCGTCGAGCACCTGGCGGTAGATGGACTCCTGGAAACCTTCGGAAGGGAGGTCCATGCTTTCCATGAACAGAAACTCGCTCCGGAACAGGCCGATCCTGCTGATGCCGCGGCTCTTCATCGCCGCGAGTTCCTCGATACGGGCGATGTTTGCACCCAGCGCCAGTCGAACGCCGTCGCGAGTCGTCTCGCCGCTCTCCTCGGATGGTTTCTCCGCCGCCCCTTCGGGCTCCGCCGGCGCAATCGAAGCGATCATTGAGGGGTCGGGGTGGAGCGTCACGCGGCCCTCCCGGCGTGTATCGACAAGGATATAATCGCCGGTGCGCGCGACGCGCGCCAGGTCGACGAGGCCGAACACCGAGGGAATGCCCAGGGCGCCGGCGAGAATCGCCGCGTGCGAAGTGGCGCCGCCGGACTCGAGGCAGACGCCGCGCAGTTTTCCCTTGGCGAACTCGAGCAGTTCGGAGGGCGTCACCTCGTTGGAGATCAGCACGAACGGCTCGTCGCCGATTTCCCTCGCCGGGCCTTCGAGGCCCATCAGGTGGCGCAAAAGCCGGTCGCCGACATCCTTGATGTCGATGGCACGCTCGCGAAGATACGTGTCTTCGATGGCGGAGAACGCCGCCTGGAGGGCGTCGACGGTTTCCCGGACGATGCTTTCGACGTTCACCTTTTCGGCCTTGAGTCGCCGCACCATCTGCGGCTTGAACTGGGGATCGGTCAGCATCAGGAGATGGGACTCGAAAATGGCGGCGTATTTCTCGCCGTGCTTCTCCAGGGCTTCCTTCTGGGCGGCAAGAATGTCGCGACGGGTCAAAGCCGCAGCGGCCTCGAGGCGCTCGAGTTCGCTCTCGAGACGCTCCGGCGGGACGAGCGTCTTCACGACCTCGATCCGCCGGCGGTACACATAGGCGCGGGCGTAACAGACGCCGACGGAGCCCGTGATACCGGACAACTGGACTGGCGACCTGGGTTCGCTCATGGACCTGGTCAGGCCTCCTCTTCGCCGAACCGGCTGTCGATGAGGGCCTTGATTGCTTCGACGGCGGCCTCCTCGTCGGCGCCGTCGGCGATGATCGTGACGGTATGTCCCGGTCCGGCGGCCAGCATCATAACGCCGAGAATGCTCTTGGCATTGACCTCGGTGTCATCCTTCACGAGCTGGACATCAGACTCGAACGTCGTCGCCAGCTTTACCAGCATCGACGCCGGCCGTGCATGCAGTCCGAACTTGTTCTTTATCTCGACTTCCTTGCGCTTCATCCCGGACCCTTCAAATGAGAATTCCCCAGTGGTAGAGCACCAGGGCCATGACCATGAGCAGAAAAGAGATCATCAGCACGTCGACCTTCGCGCGATATCCGGCTGCCGCCAGGCCGACCAGCAACGCGGCGCCGATTCCCTGCACGAGTTTTTCCCCGATGTAGAAATACTCGAGCGGCAGGTTGGACAGCAGGAACGGCGTGTGCAGGTTGACATGGTTCGGAACGAGGTAGCAGAGCAGGGCGATGGTGGCATACCGCAACGCCAGCCGCGCGCGCTGGATGTTGAACGTCTTGAGAAGCTTGATGACGTCTGTGCCGAGTTGGTACCCCCAGAATATCCCGCGGAATCGGAAATACAAGTGGGGCATATTATACACGACCAGGAAGAGAATTGGGGTAAGCAAAAAATTCCCGAACGCCAGCGTCAGGGCCGCCGCGGCGACGAAGGGGCGCCACGAGTCCCAGAAGAAGCCGTCGCCGACGGCGGCGCAAGCCGTCATCAGGCCTTCCTTCGTGTCGTGAATGATCTCGGCGTCGATCTCGCCGCGGGCGAGCCGCTCCTCGAGCGACAGGACGACTCCCATCACGAGGGAGGAAAAATAGGGGTTCGTATTGAAATACTCGAGATGCCGCTCATACGCCGCCTTGCGCGCGGGGCCGGCCGGATACAACTCGTCGAGGGCGGGTTGCAGAGCATACAGAAATCCCATGTTCATCATGCCGCGGTAGTTCCAGGAGGCTTGCAGGAAGAAGCTCCGGAAAGCGATCTTGAGCAGCATGAACCTGCCGAACGTCGTTCCGTTCTTCCGTTCCGCGGGCATCGTCGTGGTTTCAGGCTGAGCCATGCGCTGTCCGGTATGTTCTGGCGGCGATCAGCGCCGCGGCGAGCCAGCCCGCCCAAATATTGGCCGGAAGGATCGTGAACAGGGCGATTCCGGCGACGAACCATCTCAGTTCCTGTCTGTCCTTGATGCACATGCCGGCGAGAACGGCGAAGCCGACGGAGGGGAGGAGGCCCTGGATGACGATGAATCCGGTATTCTGGCCGAAGCTGAGTGAGCGGGTGAACGCACGGAGCGGTTCGACGCCGAGCCAGGTGACGATGAAACAGAAGAGAAAGGCTTTTCCGAAGGTATACAGGCCCCCGACCGTATGGCCGACCGAAAGGGCCCAGGTGGTGTCGCTCGCATGGAGGCGGGCTGTTACCCAGCTCTCCATGCGCGTGTTGAGTCGGCGGATGCCTCGGTCGAGGGCGCGGCCGAGCAAACCGAGCGCGACGGCGACCAGAAGCGCGACCGTATTACAGACTTCGCGTTCGACGTAGGTGTCGAAGTCGCGGCCGGCGAGGAAGCCCAGGGCGACGGAGAGCACCGACGCGAGCGCGGCGTCGGGGGGCACGTTCATGCCGAGCGGGAGTTGTTCGATCCAGAGGAGCTGGAGGATCGTTCCGATCATGAGGCCGAGCTTCAGGCCGGCGGCTTCCTGGCCGACGAGGGCTCCCAGGAAAAGGCCGGTCAGCGGGGCCGCGACGATGGGCTGGGAGATCATGAACTGCCAGGTCGCCGTCGAGTCGAGGTCGACGACGCCGCCGATGAGCCCGATCAGCAGCGAGGATATCAGGTGGTCGTTCGGCATGGGTTCAGTGGCGCCTCTTCAGCACCGCCTCCATGTCGCGGACCGCATCTTCGGGCGCGACATCGCCGTTGATCACGAGCGACAGATGGTCGCCGATCGGGCCATACATGCTCCCGTTGCGGGGCTGATATTCCGTGTTTTTCAGCATCTGCAGCTGCATGATGAAGGGCGAGAGGAACGGGTCGTTCTTGACCTCGGGGTCGGTGAAAAGCGCACGGCGGGCGGGCAGGCCATAGGTGCGCTTGACGAAAATCGCCAGCCCCTCGGGGGAACAGCAGAAACGCACGAACGCCTGGGCTTCCGGCCGATGCTTGCTGCCCTTGCCGACGACGAGACTCTGGCAGCCGACCGGGCTGTGCCGGGCGAAAGGGCCGCGCGGAAGCGGGGCGACCCCGAGATTCTCGGTTTTTTCCTTGAACTCCTGGCCGGCCAGCATGTCGCGGATGGCCCAGGGGCCGTTCAGGATCATGCTGATCTGGCCGGATTTGAAACCCTGCATCATGATCGAATACGCGTCATTGCGGACGTTCACCGGGGGAACGGCTTTGTCGACCTCTTTCAGGTCGATCAGGTAGTGGAGCGCTTTCAGGGTCTGGTCCGAGTTGATGGTCAGGTTGCCCGCCTCGTCGACGTAGCGCCCGCCGAAGCCGAAGAGAAACGGCTCGAACCACCAGCCTTCCGGGTGGAGAAAGAAGCCGTAGCGCCCCTTCCCGGGATCGGTGAGCTTTCGCGCGGTCTCGCGGAACGCGTCGAAGTCTTCGGGCGGACGTTCTATACCTGCATCTTTAAAATGAGTCTTGTTGTAGAAGAGGGCGAGACAGTCCAGCGTGTGCGGGATTCCCCACGTCCGGCCGTCGATGGTGACGACGTCGCGGGCGAGGGGAAGCAGGTCTTCGAGTTCCTCCTGCATGCCGGTCGTATTGAACTCCTCGACGAGGCGTTGTTTCGCGAAGTCCTTGAGCCAGAAACGGTCGGAACGGAAGACGTCCGGGGCGGTGCCCGACTTGACGGCCTGCTCGTATTTCGCGCGGGCCTGGCTGAACGGAACGTTTTCGACGTCGACGGCGATATCGGGATATTTGAGCTTGAACTCGGTCAGGACGCCGGCGAACGCTTCGCACTCGGCCTGGTTCATCGTGTTCCAGAACTTCAGGCGCGCCTTTCCGAGACCTGGAACGATTGGGGTGCCGGAGGAGCCCTGCTTTCCGGTGCCTCCGCAGCCTGCGGCGAAAAGGGCCGCGAAGAGGAGGGTCAGACACAACAGCGCCGCCGCCAGGCCTCGACGGCCGGCGGCGGCTACGAGGCCGGATCCGGTCGACCGGCCCGAGGAAAGGAGCATCATGCCTCGCTCTGGCGCGGGATCCGATTGGTGCTCTTTTCGTCGAACAGGTGGAAGCGCGCCTGCGGAATATGGGCCGTGACAGTCTGGCCGACTTCCGCGTGCGTCGATGGGTCGACGCGGGCGATCAGGTTGTGGCCGTGCGCCTGCAGATACAAATACGTTTCGGCGCCCATCGGCTCGATCAGGTCGACGCGGGCGGGCACCTGGAGCGTCGGGATTCCGGCGGCCTTGTCGCCGATCAGGATGTGTTCGGGTCGGATGCCGAGCAGCAGGTCGTTTGCGTCGCCGATTCCCTTGAAGCTGGAGGCGAGGTTCATTTCCCAGGCGGCCGTGCCGGTGCCTTCCTTCGCCTGCAGATCCATGCCCTTGGCGGTGCGAGTGACCTTGAGGATGTTCATCGGCGGCGAGCCGATGAAGGTGGCGACGAACGTGTTGGCCGGCCGGCTGTAGATCACGTCGGGAATGTCATACTGCTGGATCACGCCGTTGTGGAGCAGAACGATGCGGTCGGCCATCGTCATGGCCTCGACCTGGTCGTGCGTCACGTAGACGAACGTGGTCATCAGCCGCTGGTGGAGCTTCTTGATCTCGGCGCGCATTTGCACGCGGAGCTTCGCGTCGAGGTTCGAGAGCGGCTCGTCCATGAGGAACACCTTGGGCTCGCGTACGATTGCGCGGCCGAGAGCGACGCGCTGACGCTGGCCGCCGGAAAGTTGCTTCGGAAGGCGTTCGAGGTAGCTCTCGAGGCCGAGAATGGTAGCGGCGTCCTTGACGCGTTTCTGGATCTCGGCTTCCGGCAGGTTGCGCAGGCGAAGGCCGAACGCCATGTTGTCCGCCACGTTCATATGGGGGTACAGGGCGTAGTTTTGGAACACCATCGCGATGTCGCGGTCCTTGGGCGGCAGGTTGTTGACCACGACGTCGCCGATGCGGAGTTCGCCGTCGGTGATGTCTTCGAGGCCGGCGATCATGCGCAGGCTGGTCGATTTGCCGCAGCCCGATGGGCCGACGAGAACGACGAACTCTCGATCGTTGATGTGGAGGTCGATGCCCTTGACGGTCGGCGACGATGCCCCTTCGTAGGTCTTGACGATCTTCGTGAATGTGACGGAAGCCATGAATGTCCTCGCTTTAGAGAATCTCGCCCAGCGGCAGGGGGTCGTTCTGGGGAGTGGGCTGGAAAACCGGCATGGGGCCGGATTTCATGATCAGGTCGAAGTGGGTACGGTCGTCGTCGTCGACGTGAAGCGCCTCCCGCAGTTCGGTCTTGCCGGGACGAGCGTGGAGCCCGCCGACGTTGATGACGGAAGGGGCGAGACCCGCCTGGAGGCAGAGCCATGCATCGCGTGGCGACGCGACCAATACAAGCGTTTCCATGACCGCTGCGCCGAGCGCGTTCGCATCGCGGGTCGAACAGAACTGAAGAGTCACGGACTGGGGGACACTCAGCCCCATCATCTCCTGACGCACGCCGTCCGCCGCGATACGGTCGTTCACGATCAGGATATGGGTCGAGCCGAGCGCGGGAAGCCAACCGACGATCACCTGGCCGTGAATCAGCCGGTCGTCGATTCTGAGAAAATGAACCGGTCTGCTCATGCGGACGGGGCTTTCTTTTTTGCCATGCGCTCTTCGTAGAACGCCTTGAGATCGATGACGCCGCGCATCGCCCCCTCGCGGGCACGCTGGGCGAGAGCGGTCACGTCGGTCGTGTTGCGGTGGTTCGCGGCCTCCATGACCATCGGGAGGTTCACGCCGGTGATGACGCGGATGTTGTCGGTTTTCAGCAGTTCGACGCAGATGTTGGTGGCGCTTCCGCCGAGCACGTCCGTCATGATGAGGCAGCCGGTTTCGCGGTAGGGGGCGATCGCGTCGAACGCTTTCTGACGCAGGGTTTCAACCGATTCACGAGCCGAGAAGGTGATCGCCGTGAGATCGGTCTGGGGACCCATGATCATGCTCACAGTCTCGACGAGCACTTGGGAGAGCGTTCCGTGGGTTATGAGCACGAGTCCGATCAAGGTCAGGCCTCCAGATAGTGATTGAGTGTGCGCGAAACGGATACTTCGTAATCGACGTCCATGCCCGGAATGCCGAGGTTGCCGTGCATGCCGAGTGCGAGATCCTTGCCGTGCGTGACCAGGCCGATCTTCATTCCGCCGCCTGCGACGTCGAGCAGCGGGCTGTCGATCGATCGCATGACGTCCTCGACCAGCCGGGTGATCGCATACCGGTTGCGCGGGGAAACGGCCAGCAGGCCGCTGTTTTCCGCGGCGCCGAACGCGTTCCGCAACAGTTTGCTTTTCAGGTTGTCGCCGCTTCCGCCGGCCCGGGTGATCACGGCGCGGATGTCGCGCTTGGCCAGCCACGCGACGAGCGCCTCGTCGAGATCGTTGGAAACCATGCAGCACAAAAGCGCCGCTTTCCCGAGCGACAGGCGGCCTTCCGCGTAGAGCAGCGCCTCGAAGGCGAACTGTTCCATCACCTCTCCGATTCAGCGGGGATGCAGATCACCGGGCCATTATATGGGGGGAGGGGGGGCTTGTCAAGAAACCCCGACGGCGGAGCGGGAAAACTTCGGCAAGCGGCATCGTTAAACATCAGGCCGAACCTGCCGATGGTAGGTGAGACTCTTTCGTTCTCTCAAATGACAAAGCGGAGTATCGCGTGATCCCGCCACCGCACGGTGCGCGGGCAGCGCCGATAAAAATGCCCATGAAACGCCTTATGAGACGTGCCTGCCTCGGAATCTCGGCGCTCCTGCTCTGGAGCGCCGGCAGCGGCTTCGGTCTGGACCTGTCAGCGTTCCGGAACTTCATGAAATCTGCCACGGGCGTCCCGGAACAGGGACGAACGTCCGTTTCGCAGAACGCTCGCGTTCAACCGGTTCGCACCCTCGGGGGCGATGCCGATGCATCCTACTCGCAGGAAAGCCGGCTCGTGACCCTCGGGAATTCGAACCAGGGGCCTCGCGATTCCCTTTCCCTGCCGCCGGAAACCCGGATCCCGGAAGGGTTGCGTCCTCTGATGACCGATCGGAAGACTCCCCGCCAGGGAGTTGGCATCTGCGGCATGAGCGGCGCCCAGTTGATTCCGTCGCCCGGCGTGCTCGAGCCGAATAAAAGCGCGGTTTCGGTGCATATCCTCCCGTTCGATTTGAAGGGGATCAACGACGAGACATACAGCGACGGCAACTACATGGATACCAATGTCGCCGTGACATACGGCGTCATGGACGGCTTCGAGTTCGGCATCGACAAAGGCTTCGGAAACCAGGACAAGTTCGACGTCAACGAGCCGGTCTACGTCAATGCAAAATATCAGGTGCCCGGGAATCTCACGCTGGGCGGCAGTTTCTGCGCGGATTCTCAGGCAGGATACCACTCGGTCTGGGTGAACGCCGGCGTGCCCGTTGCCTGGGTCGGGGTCGGCGCGAACTTCGGCGCGAACGATTATAAATTCTACTATAGCGGCTGGGACAAGCTGAAACGCGCGAAATACGGCGGATATAATTATGACTATAATAAAGGGAAAGGCTATGCCGACCCCGTCTTCTTCATGGTCGGCGGCGCCGTGCCCATGAGCGACAGCGCCCATTTCGTCTACGATTTCAACGGGGACAAGTTCAGCCTTGGCTTCCGATTCAACTACCAGAAGATCGTCTACTTCGACGCGGCCTACATTTCCGACGGCGACTACGAGCGGCTTCCCGGCGCCATCAGCCACAAACGCATGAGGAACGTCACGTTCGGCGGGTCGGTGGTTTTCTAGGCGTCTTCTTCGACCCCGAAACCGGGCCGGCATCCGCTATGGAGCCGGCCCGGTTTCGGTGATGCGCGCCGACTTGCCGAACGGAGGGAAATCGGGTAGGGTCGGGGCATGCGCATGCTATGGCGACATCTCCTGATCGTTGTTTCCGTTCTTGTCGTTTCGACCTCGGCGAATGGATTGACCTTGTACCGATACGTCGATCTCGACGGCCGCGTCGTCATCGTCGGCAGTCTCGATAAGGTTCCCGAGGAGTGCAGGAAAACGCTCAGAATCGAAACCATCGGCGAACGACGTAAACCGGAAACTGCTGAGGATTCCCAGCCTGCCGCCCGACTCGAAGCTGTTTCCCAGGGTTCGACGGAGACGGTCTCAGAGCCCCCGGAGGCGTCGAATGCGGCGGCGACGGCTTCGGAAACCGAGACGCCGGACTACGAGTATGCGTCAGCCACCCTCTGGCTCACCGAGATGCAGGAGATGCTCCGCCGGAACGACGAGATCTGGCATGTCGCGAACGCGTTCACGCCGTATCACAGGCGGATACTCGTCCTGCAGGAGGAAAACCTCCGGGCGGTCGACCGGCTCAGAAGCCTCGAATCGATGATCTGGAAAGACCATGAGGAGTGGCTCGAGAAAGCCCGCGGGGCGAACGACCAGCTCAGGCAGCTTGCGTTCACGATCACCCTGTGGCTTCGTCAGAATCCGGGCCAGATCAACCGGGAGCTTGCTCCGTTCAACAACCGGATCAGGATGGTCCTGGACCTCCTGGCGCAGGCTCTGCCGCCTGCCCGCAAGGGGCGATGAAAGATGCGTCGAATTTTGCATGACGCACCGGGGACGGGGACCCTGCCTCCGCTTTTTTGTGCGGATTGCCGATATCTGGAATATGAAACCATCGCAAACGGACATGAATCATCAGGAGCCCGGCATGAATTGCAAAAATTGCCCCGACAAGGCCGTATGCACATCTCCAATCACGAGTTGGAGCTTCGCGAACCAGAAAGAATCCGCCGGAACCCTGCTTCGCATTCTCCGGTGCAAAAGCGGGTATTCGCGGACGTAACCGCGGGATCTCGCCGGTATTTTTCCCTCGAGAGCCGCTCTTCGCCCTGGCACGCCATGGCGATTTTTTTATGCCTGCTCCTCATTGCCGGTTCGACGGGATTCGCCCAGGATGCGGCGACCGTTCCCGGAGTGTTTGCCGGCACGTCGGTGAAAATCGTCGAGCGGATGGGCGACCCCGTTCTTCGACCCGGCGAAATCGCCGAGTGCATCCTGAACGCCGACGGCCGTTTCCGGTTCGCCGCCTTGAGACCCGGCGGAAACTCGATCTGGACGCGCGGGTCATGGACGATGGAACGGTGCGATGCCGCGGGAGCGGATGTCTCGTTCAGATGCGATGATATTTCTGGAACCCTGACCGGCAGAAGGGAAGGGGATGAACTGTATTTGAAATTTTCTCCACACCCGCTGGAAACCCTTGCGTTTCGTATGAAACTGCGGGCCCCCGTGGCTGCGCCCGGCGACGGCTGGTCAGAACATGCCGGAAAACCGGCGACGTTGGCATCTGTTCCCGGCGTGTATGGCGGGGCATTCCTGGCGTCGAAGCGCACCGACAAGAGGGGAACCGACGAGATCGGAACCGTCCTGCTCATCCTCGGTCCTTCTGGAACCGTTGCGGGAGCGATACTTGCCCCGGCGCCTGGCGGTTCTGATTCGACGGCGATTCTGTGTCCGGTCGGTGGCGCATGGCGTCTCTCCGGTGACAGGTTGGTCATCCGACCTGCCTGGGGGCGTCCTGGCCCGCCGGCGGCATGGCGGAATATGAGCGTACAGATTTCCGTAGCCGGAAAGGGGCCTGTGCTCGAAGGCCTGACATCCCTGGGGGGAGTGCCGACCGACGGCTGTCGCCTGGAAAAAATCGCTCACTGGCCTGCAAACGCATTGGACGTCCAGGTGCCGCTCGTCCTTTCCAGGATCGGTGCGCTGACCCAGGCTGGCGATGGAAAAGGAGATAGCGCCATACGATTTCCCGTGCGGGTTTCGGCCGATCGGCGCCTGCTTTACGTGCGGGCAATTGACGATTCGCAGACGTGGCTCCCGTTTCCCATGATGGTCGGCAAGGACGGAGCGATCAGGGTGAATGAGGACGGTCGGTGCGGATATCTCGTGCGCGGTGACGACGGCGGAGTTGATGCCTTTCTCGTGACGACGCTGCGACCGTCTGTTCGCGGCTCTGCGGCATCTTTCATGTTCCCGGACGAAACGGGGAATGACGAACCCGTCGAACTTCCTGCAACATGCATCGGGCCGCTCTGGGTGTTCACTCTCGATATTCATCGGCGACCTCTCGACCGCAGGTCGGGCGGGGCTGGATTCCGGCGGTTGACGGCCGCCGCCCTTGCCGGACCGGAACGTCCGGTTGAAGCGGGAACGAAAAATAAATAGATATACCAATAGAATATATGTTGAAAGATCGTGAAGATATCCTTCGATGGTATGAATCCCACCGGGCCGAGATGACGAACGACGGCGTCTGGTTTCTGGGCGGTGAGCCTGGGACCCAGTCTCCGGCCGCGTGGGCCGGAGCGAAGCTGCGCGTCCTGATCGTCCGGTTGTCGGGGTATCACGACGTTGCGACGGGCATCACCCATTCCTACCTGTACCAGATGGCGCGTGACGTCGACGGCGTCTTTGCCGACCTCGCCTTTCTGCCCCCGCACAGAGACGAAGCGTTGATGCGGCAAGATGGCGTCCCCCTGCTGACGGGGACGACCTCGAAACGCCCGGCCGCCGAGTTCGACCTGATTGCGATCAGCAACTCGATCGTCCAGGAACTGCTGAACCTGCCCGCCCTTCTATACCATTCGGGAATACCGCTGACCCGCCAGGGGCGCACCGGGGAAAAATCACCGCTGATCGTTCTCGGCGGGAGCAACTCCTCAGCGACGGCCATTCTTCACGGCCCCGCGGGCGCGCTTCAGCCGGGAGAGGGGCTCGTCGACGGGGTCGTCGTCGGCGACGGTGACGACGCGTTCGGTCAGTTGCTGCGCATTCTGGTCGCGCATCGCACCGCATCTCGGGTCGAGCGGTTGGCGCGCGTCCGGGAGAACGTCGCAGGGTATTACGATCCATCACTATATAATCATAAGTATACAGAATCCGGCAGGCTCGCCGCGATCGTGCCTGAGGCCGGCGCGCCGTTTCCCGTGAAAGCGAACCGTGCGGACCTGTCCAGGCTTCGGCGGGCGCATGCGAAAAGCCCGATCTGGTATGACGAGGATTCCGCGGGGGCGTCGCATGTTGTCGTGACGGCGGGCTGCCCGTATGTCTGCTCGTTCTGCAAGGAATCGTGGGAGCAGAAGCCGTATCGCGAGCGTCCCGTCGACGATGTCGCCCGCGACGCGCTCGAACTGAAGGCTGCGCTCGGGCTTCATGAAATCGCCCTGTACACGTTCAATGCGAACACCTATACGGGGCTGATGCCCCTGCTTGACCGGCTGGATCCCCTGTTCGAACGTGTCGCCATCAAGAGCCAGAGGTTCGACGCGATCGCGAAGGCACCGGCGCTGCTCGAACGTCAGCTCGCCGCCGGAAAGCGCAGCTACACCTGCGCCTTGGAGGGCATCAGCGACCGCCTCCGGACGCTGCTTCAGAAAGGCCTGTCCGAAACCCGCCTCATGGCCGGTTTCGACGAGTTGTTCAGAAGGAATGTCCGGCAGATGAAGGTGTTCGTCATCGTGACCGGCTTCGAGGAGCAGGCGGATCTCGACGAGTTCGCGTCGTTCCTGTCGAAAATCCGGAAAAAACTCGACGGCATGAAGGGCCGGCCGGTTCTCACGTTCTCGTTCGCGACGCTGTTCAGACCGCCGCACACCCCGCTGCAATACGCGTTTCCCAGGCCCGCTCCAGATGAACTCGAACGTATCGAGCAAAGCCTCGCGGCGCTGGTTCGCAAGACCGGGTTCGAGACGAGAACGAGCGCGGGCGCTTCCGATGCGGTGGTGTCGGAGTATCTCGCCTACGGAGATCGGCGGTGCACGCCCATTCTCGTGTCCGCCTCGATCGTGCGCAACCAGCGATACCGGGGCGAGATCGACCGTGAGACGGCTGCGTTCTGGACGCAAGCCGTGAAGCGGGCCAATCTTGCAGATGTCCTGTTTCCGCGTGGCGAACCCGGGGAGGTTCTGCCGTGGGACGACATCGACGTCGGGGTCACGAAGGCGTTTCTTCTCAGCAACTGGAACATGCTTCGCGAGGGCCGCGAGTTGCCTTCGTGCATCCGCCCGCCCTGGGGAAGCAGCCAGTGCAGCGGTTGCGGCGCCTGCCGCTCGGAAGTCGAACGAGCGAGAACGCTCGAAGCCGGTCCCGGCGAGATGTCGAAATCCCCCGCCCATCCTGTCGCTTCCGCAAAATTCGTTCGGTTCCGTGTGGAGTCACAGGTCCCGCGGCGATGGGCAGCCGTGGGAAACGGCTTTCTCGGCGCGGCGATCTCGCGCCTTCTCCTTCTGAAGCTGCCGGGCTGGCTCGAGCCGTTCGTTCGCGTCGAATCCGTGATGGAAAGGCACAAGGCATTCGGAGTCTGCTTCGCCGACGTGCTTCTGAGGGGTTCTCCCGCCGTTCCGGCGAATATGGCCTGGCCGCTCGTCGATGATGCGCCCGACGGGGTGGAGTCGGCTCTCCGAATTTTGAGCGTGAAGCCGGCCGGCAAGCCCATCGCCGATGATTCGCGGCCGTTCTTCCTGCGATTTCATCTCGGCCCGCAGACCGATCGCGCATCGATTTCGAAGCGCATCGACGGGATGCTGGCGAAATACCGGTACAAGCATCAGAAGCTCTGGCGCGGCGAGTTCCTGCACTGGGAAATTCAGGCCGGCCAGGCAAAGAAGTGCGGAATCTCGAAAATACGCTGGCCGCGCGACGGCGCCGAGCTGCTCGTCGATATTCTCCACTGGCCCGAGCCTCACCTCATCAGCCAGCTCGGAGGAGCCGATCACGTCGTCGAGGTGCTCCTCATCAGCCCGTAGGGGCGCATCGTGATACGCCCGGAATGCCCCGACTGGCACTGTGTGCCATGGCCGGTTGTGATACCATGGCGGCATGTCTCGGAAGATCGGAAATCTCGACGGGTTCCTCGCCGGCATCGACAGGAGCATCTTCAAACGCGACCCGGTGACGATCGCGGCGCATGCGTATGATGCGACGAACGAGTTCCATTATCCGGCAGGCGTCGTCAGGCCCAGGAACGCTGCGGATGTCGCGGCCATCCTGACGTCGGCGAACGAGCACGGAGTGAGCCTGTTCCCGCGCGGCGCCGGTACCGGCTTCTCGGGCGGCTCCCTGCCCGTCGACGGCGGCGTCGTGATCGACTTTCTCGGCATGAGCCGCATTCTCGACATCGACGAAGAAAGCATGACGGCCCGGGTCGAACCGGGCGTCGTCACCCTCCACCTCCAGGAGGCCGTCGAGGCGCGCGGACTCTATTACCCGCCCGATCCGGCCTCGCTGAAAATCTGCACGATCGGCGGCAACATCGCCGAGAACGCCGGCGGCCCTCACTGCCTGAAATACGGCGTCACGCGCGATTACGTCCTGTCGCTCGACGGCTTCACCGCAGACGGCAGGCCCTTCGGCGCCGGAAAAGGCACGCTGAAGGACCGGGCCGGCTACGACCTGAAACACCTCTTCATCGGAAGCGAAGGCACGCTCGCCGTCTTCACGGGCATTCTCCTCCGGCTTCTGCCCAGGCCCGAAGATCGCATCCTGTTCTCCGCCTATTTCGAAGACCTGAACGATGCGACCGCGATGGTGAATACGCTCCTGAAACGCGGAATCGCCCCTTCCTCGCTGGAATTCATGGACAGATCGGCTCTTCAGGCGGTCGAGTCGTATGCGAAACTCGGCATCAATACCCGCCACGAAGCCGTTCTGATCGTCGAGATCGACGGCCGGTCCGATGAAATGCCGCATCTCCGACGGATCACGGAAGAGTGCCTGTCGAAAACCGCCGCGGAAATCAATGTCGCAACGGACAAGCGCGAACAGGACCAGCTCTGGGAAGTCCGCCGCAAAGCCAGTCCCGCGATGCGCGCATTCGGCAACAAGAAAGCGAACGAGGATATCGTCGTGCCTCGCCGCAATGTGCCGGCCTGCATCCGCGAACTTCGCGAACTCGCGGACCGCGAAAAACTCAATATCATCAGTTTCGGCCACATCGGAGACGGGAATATCCATACGAATATCATGTACGACAGCGGAAACCCTGATGAGCGCGTTCGCGTTGAGCGCGGCCTGACGCAGCTTTTCGCCATCGTCAACAAATACGACGGCGCCGTCTCCGGCGAGCACGGCATCGGCATCGCCAAGAAACGCTATCTTCCCGCGAATCTCGATCCCGTCAGCTACGATCTGATGCGCTCGATCAAAAAAATGTTCGATCCCAACGGCATCCTCAACCCCGGCAAAATGTTCTATTGAGTTCCGCATGACGCAAGCCGATTCCGAATTCCCGTTCGTGCTGAGCCTGTCGAAGCACGAGAGACGTTCGTCCTTCGACAAGCTCAGGGCGAACAGGTGGATGTTCTCCCTGGAACGAAAAATCAAATATGGTATATAAAATAAAATATACGAAATCGTCTCGATCTGTTTCCGGGGATCGGCGGCTTGCTGGATGATACGATTGAAGTCGCGGGAGACCCTTCGCGAAAGACTCCGGCGGGAACTCGCCAACTGCGTGAAATGCGGCGCGTGCATGGCTTTCTGCCCCGTGTACCGCGTCGAACGCACCGAAACGGCGAACATGCGCGGCCGCCTGGCGCTGCTCCAGTCGATCGAAGCAGGCCGGAAGATCCCCGCCGATGCGGTCGATGCGGCGCTCGGAACATGCGCCGGCTGCCTGACGTGTCGCGCGACCTGCCCGAACAAAGTCGAAACCGGCCTGGCGACCACGATCGGCCGGGCGCTGCATGCCGATGCTTCGCCGAAGGCCCGTGTGCGACGCTGGTTTCGCCGTCTCGTCGGCCGGCACCCGGTCGGAAGACGACTGCTCGCATTGTTGGATATGCCGGAGCCATCCCGCCGGCCTGACGGAAAACCCGCTGGAACGATCCTCGGGATGCTGAAACGCGCCGTTCGCACATCGCGTGAGTATTCGCCGGAACACCCCGCCACCGATTCTGCCGAAACGAATCGAATCGATGTTCTCCTCGTTCCCGGATGCCGGCTTTCGGCGCGCCAGGAAAAAATAACGAAAGCTATAAAACTATGCGGGCGGGCGGGACTGGGGACGGCCATTGCGCCCGATATCGGCTGCTGTGGGCTTCCGGCGCTGACGGACGGGGATCTCGAAGGATACGCCGAGTCCGTCAGACGGTTGTTCGAAGAGATCGGCCGACGATCGCCGAAACGAATCCTGTTTCTCTGCCCGGAGTGCTGGTATGCCTGGCGCATGATCCCGGAGTTGTGCGATCTGAGCGAAGCGGCGAAGGCAATCTGGAACAACGGTGACGATTTCCTCGCTGCTCTCTCGAAAACAGGCTGGCAGCCGGGGCATCAACTGGAAAACCGCGTCGTTTTCCACGAAGCCTGTCTGTATGCCCGCGGAGGAGGAGACAAAATGGCGCCGTTCCGTCTGCTGGAGCGCGTGGTGTCGACCAAACCGGTCAATGCCGCCAGAGATGGAGCCTGCTGTGGTTCCGGTGGAGGACTCGTTCGAACGGCGCCGGGCATTGCGAACCGGATCGCTTCAGACCGGATCGAAGAACTGCGTCGGCTTGCCCCGGACACCGTTGTCACGCATTGCGGCCGCTGTCGCGATGTTTTTGCCGATGGGCTCCGGGCTCACGGGATTCGAACCGTCACGTTTCTCGATCTGCTCGAGGAGACGGACGGATGAAACACGTATGTGACATGTATGCTCTCGAAAAGGAGGCGCGGGGCGAAGGCTGGCGCCTCATCGCCGGCGGGGATGAGGCCGGCCGCGGGCCCTGGGCCGGCCCGGTTTTCGCCGCGTTCGCCATTCTCCCCGATCCGTGCCCGATCGACGGGTTGAACGATTCGAAGCAGCTTTCGCGTGACGAGCGGCGACGGCTTTTCGAAGCGATCAAGGCCGAAGCCCTCGGCTACGGAATCGGCCGTGCCGAGCCTGATGAAATCGATCGCTATAATATTCTCGAGGCGACACGACTCGCGTTCCGGCGGGCGTTCGATGCGATGAAGCCCGTGCCGGACTTCGTTCTGCTCGATTACATCAAACTCCCCTGGTTGAGGCTGCCGCACCGGGCCTACGCGAAGGGGGACGCCCTGAGCGCTTCGATCGCGGCGGCGTCGATACTCGCGAAAGAGGCTCGCGACCTGGTGATGGAGGAGTTCGACCGGCAGTATCCCGGATACGGCTTCGCGAAACACATGGGATACGGAACCGCGCAGCACCATGAGGCGCTCCAGCGTCTCGGACCGTGCCCGATCCACCGGCGCTCGTTCAAGCCGGTCAAGGCCCTGCTTCCATCGACGGAGTTCCGCAATGCGACTCTCTTTTGATCTTCCGTCGCTCGCGCTCTCCCCCGGGCAGTCTGTCAGGGCGGAAGTCGTCAGCAGCGACGAGAAGGGCAGCAACATCCTTCTCAACGGCGTTCCGACGAGAGTGAAGGAGAAGCTGGAAGCCGGGCAGAGTATACAAGGTCGTATAGAACGAACATCCGGCGGCCAGGCGGTCCTCACCCTTGGCGCCGAAGCCGATGTCACGGCTGAAGGCGCCATCGAAAAATTCTTCACGTCTCTTGGCGTCGCTCCCGGACAGGATGATCTCGCCATCGCCCAGGCGCTTCGTCGCCACGGCATTCCCCTGACGGGCGACTGGTTCCGCCGGGTGAGCGAGATGATGCTGAAACTCGGCACGGGAAGCGGTGATCGTGCAGCTCTCGACGCGCTCGTGCTGCTGCTGCGCTTCCGCGCTCCAGAGTCCGGCTTTCCGCTGCTGAAGGCATACGTCAACGGGGATATGCGGTTCGCCGCCCTCCTTTCGAACCTCGGTGCGGGAGAAGCGGAGCTGCTGAAAGCGAACTGGAGTGCCGGTCGTGTGCTCGATCACCTTCTCAAACTGATCGGTGGGCCGGGATTATCGACGAAGCCGGCTGCCGAGCTTCCCGCCTCGCTCGTCGATAATCTTGTACTCCAGGAACTGCTTTCGAATGCCCCGCAGGGAGTCGACGAGGGTCGCGTGTATTTTCAGTGGCCGATCTTCTGGGAAGACCAGGAGTTTCCCGATACCCTGGAGGGCGAAGCGTTCGTGCCTCCGAAAGGCCGCGAAGAGCAGGGCTACAGCCTCCGGATCCTCGTCCATCCTCCGACGCTGGGCGATATGGAAATCGCGCTACACAAGGTGGAAAAAGGTCTGTGGGTGCATTTTTCGACATCGAATCCCGAGTCCAGAGCGGCCCTGGGCGGGATGTTTCCCGCGCTCCAGGCGCGTCTGCGCGAACTTTCCTGGGCGTCGGTCAAACTGACCGTGGGCCATCTCGTTGCGCGAACGACCTTTCTCGGTCCTTCAGTCGCGGAAACGGCGGCTGAAAGGATGGAATCCGGGACTTCGCCGCGGCGCCGGGCACTCGACATTCGCGCATGATCATGGCGGCAGATATGGTATTCTTGGCCCGATGACGACGAAGCGACGGCCGTTCGACGAGATCGCGGTGGCCGTGAAATACCAGTTCGGCGTGGCAGGCGAGGCGCCGAAAGTCGTCGCATCGGGCCGCGGTCTGCTTGCGCAGCGCATCGTGAAGCTTGCGCGCGAAAACGACGTTCCGCTGCACGAGTCGCCCGCGCTGGCCGATTCCCTCGCCAAAGTCCCGGTCGGGGTCGAGATTCCGGCCGAACTCTGGGAAGCCATGGCTGAAGTGCTCGCCCACGTCTACGCTCTCGACGGAAGCAGGCGGAATGACTGACAGGCGCCACCAGCTCGGCGCATGGGGGGAAAGCGAGGCGGCGCGTTTCCTCGAAACGCTCGGGTATTCGATCGTCGAACGGAACGTTCGGACTCGCTATGGCGAGCTCGATATCGTCGCCCGCGATGGCTCGGTTCTTGTCTTTGTCGAGGTGCGAACGAAATCGAAAACGACGCACGGCCACCCTTTCGAGACCATCGGACCCGGGAAACAGAAGAAACTCATCGGGATGGCCCGCTGGTATCTGCACGCGCGCAACATCGGAGATACGGTCGATTGCCGTTTCGATGCCATAGCGATTGTCTGCGAGGAACCCGGACATTGGGTGGTTGAGCATCTGAAAAATGTCTTGTATACATGATCGAGAGGGTGGAATACCGGAATACCAACGGTGTGTGACACGAATGACGCGGTTGGCGGCAAGAAAGCCACCCTTGGCGCAGGCAGATTCTGGTAGAATGTCTGAAACACGCGGTTCCGGGCGGCGGTACGGAACGTGCTATTACCGGATGTGGGGGTGATGAACATGATGGGATTAGGGCTTGTGCATATTTACGGAGCGTTTTTGCTGTTTGGCGTCGGGTATGCCGTCCTGGTCACGCTGCTCGGCAATCTTGGCGGCGACCACGGAGGCGATGCCCCCGGAGATGCCGGCGATCTCGATGTCGGCCATGATGTCGGTGGCGGACACGATGCCGCTCCCGGCGACTCGGGAGAGGCGGGGGAGAGCAGCGCGGGATTGTCGCCCTTCAGCCCGCTGATGATCGCGACCTTCGCCACGCTGTTCGGCGGCCTCGGATTCATCACCCTTGGGATTTTCGGGTCGATTCCGCTGATGCCGCAGGTCGTGTCGAACGGTGTCAGCGTCATCATCTCGGCGGCGCTGGCCGTCATTCTGTCGAGTTACTTCTCGTTCTTTCTTGTCAAGCTGTTCGTGAAGACCGAGACGGGCGGAATGACCTCCACAAGCCGGTTGATCGGTTGCGAGGCCGAGGCGAGCCTGGACATGACGCCTGGGAAGGTGGGCGAAATCACCTATCTCCATGGCGGAAGCCGTCAGAACGGCATGGCAATGCTGGTCGAGGGCTCGCAGCCGGTGAAGAAAGGCCAGTGCGTAGAGATCGTCGCCATCAAGGAAAGTGTCATGTATGTGAAACCCGTCGAACCCCCGCCGGCTCTGTAATGGAACGGGTTTGGCGGCGTTGCTCGATCGATGCGGATTTGCTTGACGGTGTCGGAGCCCTGAGATAAGATTTTCTGACGCCGTTCTTACCCCTATACAAGAGGAGAGAGACTCATGGAAATGACGTCGATGATCATCGTGGGCGTGCTCGGAATTCTGCTGTTCGTTTTTCTCATTTTTATTCTCTGGGCCGGTCGCGTGCAGACCGTCGGGCCCAATGAAGTGCTGATCATTTCCGGCGGTTCTCACACCGTCGTCGATCCGAACGGCAACAAGCACACGCTTGGCTTCAAGGTCGTCAAGGGCGGTCGCGCCTTCGTCTGGCCGATCATCGAGAGAGCCGAACGACTGTCGCTCGAACTGATGACGCTCGAGATTCAGACCCCCGAAGTCATGACCAACTCCGGCGTTCCGGTCATGGTCGACGGCGTCGCGCAGATCAAGGTCAAGAGCGAGGAGTTCGCGATTCACACCGCCGCCGAGCAGTTCCTCGGGAAATCCAAGTCCGAGATCATGGGAATTGCCCATCAGACCCTCGAAGGCCATCTCCGCGCGATTCTCGGCACGATGGAAGTCGAGGAAATCATCAAGAACCGGGACAAGTTCGCTTCGAACGTCCAGGAAGTATCGGCGCCCGACCTGGCTCGCATGGGCCTCGTGATCGTGTCGTTCACGATCAAGGATATCCGCGACAAGCAGGGCTACCTCGAGTCTCTCGGGAAGAAGGCGATCGCCGAGCGCCAGCGCGACGCCGCCATCGGCCAGGCCGAAGCCCAGCGCGACGCCGAGATCAAGCGCTCCGAAGCGACCGCCAAGGCCGTCGAGGAGTCGAGTAAGTTCAACAAGCAGGCGCAGGTCACCAAGCTCGCCAACGAGACCGTCGTCGCCGAAGCGCATCGCAACAACAAGATCAAGGTTGCCGAATACGAGGCCGCCGTCAACCAGAAGAAGGCCGATGCCGACAGGGCCTACGATCTGCAGAAGTTCAAGGTCGACCAGCTGGTTCGCGCCGAAGAACTGCAGGTCACCGTCATCGCCAAGCAAAAGGAAATCGAGATTCAGCAGCAGGAAATCAAGCGGCGCGAACTCGAACTGGTCGCCACCGTCGAACGCCCGGCCGAGGCCGAGCGCAAAAAGGTCGAGACGCTGTCCCAGGCCGAGCAGTTCAAGCTGAAGACCACCGCCGAAGGTGAGGCCGAGTCGGCCCGCCTGCGCGGTCTCGCCCGCGCCGACGTCGAGCGTGCCGAAGGTACCGCCGCTGCCGACGTCTCCAAGATCAAGGGAAATACCGAAGCCGAGGTCAAGAAGAGCCAGGGTCTCGCCGACGCCGACATCATCAGGGCGAAGGCCATGTCGCAGGCCGAAGGCGTGAAGGCGATGGGTCTTGCCGAAGCCGAAACCCGGCGCGCGATCGGTCTCGCCGAAGCCGAAGCCATGGAAAAGAAGGCCGCGGCCTGGAAATCCTACAACGAAGCTGCCATCAGCCAGATGTTCATCGAGAAGCTCCCCGAGATCGTGCGTGCCGTATCCGAGCCGCTGAGCAAGACCGAGAAGATCATCATGATCAGCAACGGCGGCGACGGTGTCGGAGCCTCGAAGATCACGAAGGAAATCATCGACGTCGTCACCCAAGTTCCCCCGATGCTCGAAGCCGTCACCGGCGTCGACATGCGCGAGATGCTCGGCAAGGTGAAGGGCGTCGTCGCCGGCGAGCCTCCCAAGCCGGCACCGAACGCCCCGCCGAGTGGCAAAGCGAAGGGCTGACGTTCTTGGGATGTGAAGTCTGATACTGCGAGAACCCGTTTTGGAGCGACGAAACGGGTTCTCGCTCGTTATTGCGCGATCGTCAAATAATATATCAATGTATACAAATATCGTAAAGGTGTGAAACTATGATCAGGTTCCGCTCGTTTGTTGCAGCAACTTGCGTGATGTGCTTGATGACTGGGGCATCAGCGAACGGTCAGATGAGGCCGTCCGCCGCTTCCCTGGCCGGATTGCGCTCCTCTACCTCTTCGTCTCAATCGGTTCCGGGAAACCGGATGACGCCAGGGACGCTCGAACGGAAACCTGACGAAAAGCAGACCCCCCCTTCGACGACAGAGGTTCCTTTCGAGGAAGAGCTGGCGGTTGAAGACGAGATTGCGATCGTCGGCGCCGAAAAAGCAGCTGCCGAAAAGGAAACCGCGGCGAAGCTGAAAAAGCGGGTTGCCATTCTCGAAAAGCTTTTGCGGAAAAGGATCGAGAAGGAACTCACCGAGGAGGAATATAAAAAACTGGAGCAGGAAGCCAAGGAAGATGAAGAGATGCTCAAAGCCCTTGGCGAAACCTACCAGGAGAAGAAAGAACTCGCTCCGCGCGAGCCGTCGCTGGTCGACGAGGAAATGATTAGGCGCCGGACGGACCAGCTTCTTGGCCGTGAAATGGCAGACAAACCGTACGGCCTCGATTTTTTCACTGCCGGACGGGATGTCCTGACGACTCCCGACATGGTGTCGGTGCCGTCCGCATACATCCTTGGGCCCGGGGATGATCTCAAGATCATCATCTGGTCGGAAATGGGCGATGAGACTGTCTACGACGTCACAGTGAATCCCGAAGGCCAGGTGTATATCCCGATCATCGGTTTGCTGCGGGTCGCCGGATCGACGGTCGGGGAGTTCGAGCAGACGGTGCTGGGGAGTCTTACCGGGAAGTTCGCCCATTTCAAGGGGCAGGTGACGCTTACGAAAGTCCGCATGCTCCAGATTTTCGTCACCGGCGAAGTCGAACGACCCGGTGCGATGACGATTTCTGCCCTGTCGACGGCATTCCAGGCCCTCTATCAGGCCGGCGGCCCGAATTCGCGTGGTTCCATGCGGAAAATTCGGGTCATGCGCGGGAAGGACGTCATTTCAAATATCGACCTATATAAATATCTGATGACCGGCGACAAGTCGCAGGACGTCTCGCTGGAAAGCGGCGACACCATTTTCGTTCCCCCCGTCGGACCGCAGGTGGTCGTTCGCGGGGAAGTCGTCAGACCCGCCCGATTCGAACTGAATGATGAGAAGATGCTGGCGGACGTGCTCGCCATGGCCGGCGGAATCCAGCCTTCGGCAAATCCCCGCCGGATGAAAGTGTATCGCTGGCAGGGGGATCAGCGCAGGAAAATCCTGGATGCCGGTGCAACCGATGGGGCGGGTGCCCTTGCCTCATTCGAAATAAGCGGCGGCGATGAAATCGACGTCGAGCGCGCCACCGAAGACGTTGGCAACAGCGTTACGGTGGATGGAGCCGTGCTTCGCCCCGGCGAATACGCTGTCACCGAAGGCCTTACCCTTGGTGATCTGCTGAAGCGCGCCGGTGGCCTCAAAAGCGAGGAAGCAGCGGCATCCGGTCAGTTGATCCGCAAACTCGAGGGCGGTCGCGAGAGCATCGTCACGTTCGATCCCGCTGCCGCTCTCGCCGGGGAAAAGGACGCCGCGATTCCCCTTCATGGGCTCGATACCATAAGGATTTTCTCGAACAAAGAGGTTGAGGCGGATACGCGTGTCGTGACGATTTCCGGCGCTGTGCGTCGCCCTGGGGAATATATCTTTCGCGATGGAATGAAGATCCGCGATCTCATCCTGCGTGCCAAGGGGCTTACCGCTGACGCTGCCGGAGAGGCGGAAGTCGCGCGCGTCGCGAAAGGGCGCACCAGCGAAACGAAACATATCGATCTAAATAAAGTGCTGAACACTCCCAAAGATCCGGAAAACGTTTCGATCATGCCTCTCGACCGGGTCAACATCCTGGCGCGCGGCGACGCGTTGCTGGAATCCGAAGTCGTCGTGCTGAAGGGTGAAGTCAGGCGGCCGGGGCCATACGCCATCCGCCGACGCGGCGAAACACTGGAAGATCTGATCGAACGCGCCGGCGGCCTCACGGAAGAGGCCTTCCCGGAAGGTGCGATTTTCATGCGGAAAATCGCGAATATAGCCGACGATGAACAGCTTAAAGTTGCCGAGCAGGTGCGCGAGGAGTTGTTCCGCCAGGCTAACATCGATTTGCAGGCTGATCTGCTTCGTGCGGGTGCGAAAATTGACGTTACGAGTCCGCAGGGGAGAAACGAACTTCTTGGAGCGCCATCCGACCAGGCGGAGACTGTGTCGGGGAAAAAATCGGCGGTTCTTGTCCAGAGGCCGACACCCCGTGAAGAGACAACACGGGGAATCCCAGAAGATAAGCAGCAGAAATATGGCTCGCTTGAGCTTTCCTCTCGATCGATTCGCCAGGATGTTCTCAGAATTCCCGTTCGCCTGAAGGGGAAGAAAGAGCGTGACCGGGGAAAAGGCAATGGCGACGATGTTGTGTTGCGAAATGGCGATGAGATAACGATTCCGGCCATTCCAGACACGATTTCGGTCGTTGGTGCCGTTGTGAATCCGTCGACCCTGATGTATCGCAAGGGGATGAGCGCCCGTGGATACATCAACAGCGTCGGAGGGTTTGCCGGACATTCGAATCATCAAAAGACCGTTGTCGTTCGCGCGAATGGAGAGGTTTTCCCTCTCCACCGGGTTGGGCAGATCAAACGCGGCGATATTATCTTGGTGCCGCCAAAACCGCAACTGGTGCGGCGGAACAAACTGCAGGAAAGCGGGCAGATTGCACAGATTCTCGGAAATCTTGCCGTCGTCTATAAAGTGGTCATGAACGCAAACTAGGAAATCATAGAGGAGAATCGAGTATGAGTCCACATCTGGAGCCGATCAAGCAGATCGTGAAAAGGAACGGCCTCGTCGTGCCGTTCGACAAGGATAAAATCGTTAATGCAATATTTCAGGCCGCGACGGAGGTCGGGGGTGAGGATCGCAGATTGGCCGAAATTCTCGCCGAAAAGATCGTCCATCAGCTCGAACTGACGAAACAGCCGCCGGCACTCCCCAGCGTCGAGGAAGTACAGGATCTGATCGAGAAGGAATTGATCGAAGAAGGGCATGCGAAGACGGCTAAGGCGTTCATTCTGTATCGATACGAGCATGCGAAACTCCGCCAGGGACGCGAGCAATATACGGCTACCTCGGGAAACATTCCGTATAAGAAGATCTGGCAGGTCCTCACCTGGGCGATCGATCATGACTGCTTCAGCATCGATCGCATCAACCAGCGCATCGCGAACGGTACGTATCCCCGGCTCGTTCAGGAAGTGACCGAGAAATACGAGGCTGATCTCAAAGCCGCCGTCGATAAGATCATCGCACGCAAAGACCAGGTCAGAATCGTGATCATCGCGGGCCCGTCCAGTTCCGGAAAGACGACCACGACGATCAAGATGGGCGAGTTCCTGTCGCAGCATGGTTTCGAACTGGTTGCGATGAACCTCGACAACTACTTCTTTGATCTTTCGCATCATCCGCGCGACGAGTTTGGCGATTACGATTTCGAGACGCCCCAGGCGCTCGACCTCGAACTCATCAACCGCCACCTGGCCGAGTTGATGGATGGCAAAACCATCCAGATGCCTCGCTATAATTTCAAAACCGGGAAACGCGAAACGGAAACCGATCCCCTGAAACTCGAGAAGAACCAGATCCTGCTGCTCGACAGCCTGCACGGCCTCTATGGCCCCATGACCGACAGCGTGCCGGCGGAAAAAAAGTTCAAGCTGTATATCGAGACCCTGTGCCAGATCAAAAACAAGGACGGCGAATTCCTTCGCTGGACGGACATCCGGCTTCTGCGCCGGATGGTCCGCGATTCATGGCATCGCAGTTACGGTCCGAAGCAGACGCTTGAACACTGGCACTACGTGCGCCGGTCCGAGATCCAGCACATCATCCCCTTCCTGGGAACGGTCGACCACATCATCGATGGCTCGCTGGCCTACGAATTGCCGATATACAAGAAGCATCTCTTCAAGTGGTTCCCGGAATTCCTCGAGGCATACCGCAACGAGCCCAAACGCCAGGATGCCTATATCCGGGCCAAGCGTGTTCACGACCTGCTCGAATCCATCACGGTCTGGGAAGATGAGTCCGTCATCCCGAAAAACGCTCTCATTCGCGAATATATTGGCGGCAGTTGCTACAAATACTAATCAGGATATAACAGTTTACGCGGGGGCGCATCGCAATGCGCCCCCGCGTGCGTTTCACGATGCTAAAACACTGATCAGTAATTTGCGTGTGCGCGGGCCGTCAAATTCGCACAGGTAGATGCCCTGCCAAGTGCCGAGGACGAGGTCGCCGTCCTTCACAATGAATGGGTGGCACGACCCGAACAGGCTCGATTTCAGATGTGCATGACTGTTCCCTTCCGCGTGCCGGTCGGAATGGTCGTCGGTCGGGACGATCCGCTCGATGCGCCTGAGGATGTCGTTTATGACATCGGGATCAGCGTTCTCGTTGATGGTCAGCGCCGCAGTGGTGTGCGGAACCGAGACCAGAACGTGGGCTTCCTTCAGGCCGGACTTTCTCACCGCGCTGCGAACCAGTTCGGTTACGTCGACGAGCGTTTGAGGATGCTGTGTTTTCACCGTCTCTTCAATCAACATGTCTCTCTCACTCCATCATAAAATTATATGTGAACATATAGAATCGCAGAACGGGCGCGGGCGAACGCCGCGCTCCTATCCGACCGTGTACAGGACGCAGCCCTGGCCTGGCGCCAGCATGACCTCGGCGGACAGATTTCTGCCGTCGCTTTCCCGGAAATGGTCTCCGACGATTTCGCGAACGCGCTCCGAGCGCCTGATGCAGTTCGGCAATCGGAGCGGTCGAGGTTCATCGAGATTCATGTTCGCCGCCACGAGAAGATCGCGGCCGGGCACGCGCTTGACGTACCCCTTGATGTCGGCTGGAGAACGTTTCCAGGTTCCGAACGGAATCAGAACGCCATCGCTATTGAACAGCGGGTCGCCGGCACGCACACGCAGAAGCTGCTTCATGAACGTCGGAAAATCCGTCTGAATACCCCGTGCCCACTCGCCAGGGCCCGTTTTTAGCACGTTGATCCGTTCGAGAAGCGCATACTCGCTGCCCGCCGTAAACATCAGATCTGACGACATGAAGCAGGTCAACAGAAAATCCAGTTTCATGAGGGTAATGACCTTCCGGCGAAGGTCGTCCGAAACCTGTGACAGACTGCGAATGCCCTCCCTGTCGACGATCTCCCTGTGCAGAGCCTTGTCGTTCGAAATCTCGCCGTATTTTTGTCGATCGGCTAGGGCGAGCGCCTTCATGGCCGGCATCAGGACGTCGTGACTCGACCAGATGGCGCAGCTCGGCTTGCGGCCAGATCTCTTGTAAAATCGATATATATCAGAAGGAATATATCTTCCGCCGTCATACCAGTACATGTTGTTGAAATACCGCTCGGCGCCGGCAGCGAGACCTGACTCGGCGAGGTCGATCAACCGCGCCATTCCCAGGTTTTCCGCGACGAACCAGGTGTCGGGGTATTTCCGCTTCGTCTCGCGGACGATCGAAGCCAACCCGTTCCGGTCGAGGCCCCAGGCCGCGTCGATCCGTATCGCATTCACGTTCCTGTGTCCCACGTGGGGCACGATCACCTTGTCGAGCCAGTATCTGATCAATTCCGGGTTGCCGTTCTCGAGGACATACGCTCCCCAGTTGATCCGCACCCGGTTGCCATCGGCGTCGACATCGTCGGCGCCTGCTTCTGTCCCGCCTGTTTCATGCTGTTTGAACCAATGCTTCGCGAGATGTTCCGCCTGCTGGTCCGCATGATTGAACGGAATATCGATCATGCGGTCCATTCCCAGATCCCGCACCGCGGCCATGAAGGAGGTGAACCGGTCCCACGTGCCGAACAACGCGCAGGGGCGTTCGTAATCCTTCACGACGTACTCGGAGAAGCTCGGAAGGAAATGCGGCAGCAGCAGCATGACGTTCGCGCCGAGGTCGCGCGCGCTTCGCAAATACTCGAACATCGAAGCGGTGTCGGCGAAGAAACGATGGGGGAGGTCGACGTAGATTTTGCCGCACCGGTCAGCCGGAAGCCGGTCGAACGGCCGGCTTCCGTTGCCGGTGAAAAAGGTCGCCAGGGTCGGGGATGTCATCAGTTGAAATTGGTCGCCCTGTTCAGCGTCAGAAGAACGGCGAGCTGGCTCCGCGCGATCTTTT
Source organism: Candidatus Ozemobacteraceae bacterium (assembly GCA_035373905.1). Lineage (NCBI taxonomy): Bacteria > Candidatus Rifleibacteriota > Candidatus Ozemibacteria > Candidatus Ozemibacteraceae > Candidatus Ozemibacteraceae bacterium. The sequence continues at coordinate 188,339 of DAOSOK010000001.1, forward strand.
CCATGAGCGTCGGCTCCATGTTCGCGACGACATCCGTGGTTTTGTGATAATGCTTCGACATCTCCGGATACCCTTCGATCGTCAGGATGGCCGATGCTCCAATGTTCCAGAACGAGGAATGGTCGGAATACCAGATGTTCGAGTCATACAGCGTCTTGCTTTTGAGCCCCGTGTAGGTGAGGGCGGTGTCCTTGAATACGTCGATCAGCCAGTTGCTGCGGGTGTTGCCGATGACGGCGACCTCGTTGTCGTCCCTGTCGGCGATCATGTCCATATTCAGGACTGCTTTGATCTGAACGCCGGTTTGAGCGGCAAGGGCTTTTGCTACAGCCTTGCTTCCGAGCAGGCCGACTTCCTCGGCGTTCACTTCTGCGTAAATCACGGTATAGGGAAGGGGAAGCCTGCCTGCGACCCGTGCGACGTGAAGAACGCCGGCCGCGCCGCTGCCGTTGTCATCCGCGCCGGGTGCCGTCGCGTAGTTATAGCTGGAGACGGTGGAATCCATGTGCCCGCATACGACGATGACGGTATTGGGATCGACCGTGCCCTTCTGGACGGCGACGACGTTCATCAACTTTTTCGAACTGTAGGTGAATTCAGGCGTGGTGACCTCGAGGCCGCCGATCGCCTCGAATTGCTCGGCGAGCCACTTGACCGCCTCGGCATTCCCAGGTTGGCTGACCTGGCGGCTCTTGAAATTTTGGAGGGTTTCAACTGTTGCCGCCATGTCAGAAGCCGTGATCGAGGCGAGCTGGTCGGCGACGGCCGGATCGAATTTTGCCGCCTTGAGGGGCGAGGGCCATGCCGGCACGCGCTGACGGATCAGGGTTTCGTCGAGCGTGCTGTAGCGGAGCTCGAGCCCGATGAGCTTCGCCTCGTCTTCGGGCCGGATTCTGATGAAAAATGTATTTTTGTGCGAATACAATGGTTCGAACAAGTCGCGCAATGCTGCTTCCTGAGCCGACGTTTCAACCCAGACCATCTTCCATGACTCGGTCGCATCGTCGAGGCGCTTCTTGTCGAGAATCGAATACTGGATTTTCGCCTGGCGGAGACGTTCGAGCCGGACGAAATTCACATGCGTCAGATACCCTTCCGGTGAGGCGTAATAATATTTGCCAGCCGTTCGGAGAATCTGATCTTCGCTCAGCCGCGAAGGGGGAAGCTTCGCGAGAATCAGATACCCGATCTGGTCGACCCGCTTTTCCTCGCGGATATTCCGGATGAACTCGTCGAACTCGGATTTGGCATCGCCGCTCAGCGCAAACGCCGGTACAGTGATGGCGGCCAGAGACAACAGCACGCAGGCAAGAAACATACGTCGCATTCTCGATACTCCTTCACGGACGGTGTTGCATATCATTCTATCGCAACAATGCCTTCCGGCCAACAAAAAAACGAACGCGGGTGCGGCCGGGCCGGCTGCACCCGCGTTCGTTTCGGGGGTCAGTGGTGAATTCGCTTGTACAGGAGAGCCGAAGCAAGATCGCATTTCTGTATCTCGCTGGCGAACTCAGCCGGTATCGTCAGCTTCTTTCCCTTCAGATGTTCGCTTATCTCAGCAGCATCCTGCGGGATGAGAGCATCGGCCAGCACTGTGGCCTCGTTATCGATCATTTCGAAGAACCCCCCGGTCACGCCGAAAAACAGTTCCTCGCCGTCGGACGTGATCACATGGATGACGCCCACCTTCATGCTGACGAGCAGGGGCTCCCGGTCCTTTCTCACGCCGATGTATCCCGCCATTCCGGGCACGGAGATCCCTCTGGCGGTGAACTCCAGCATCTTTTTCGAGGGGGCGACGATGACGAGATGGAAGTCTGACATCACGCTTCTCCGGTCGCCCGAAGCTGTTCGGCTTTCGCCTCGACTTCGGTGATATTTCCTACCATATAGAATGCCTGTTCGGGATACTCGTCGTATTTGCCTTCGACGATCGCCTTGAAGCTGGCCACGGTTTCCTGCAGGGGAACGTATTTGCCCTTGTAGCCCGTGAACTGCTCGGCGACGTGGAACGGCTGGGACAGGAATTTCTGGATGCGACGGGCGCGGTTGACAATCAACCGGTCTTCTTCCGAGAGTTCTTCCATGCCCAGGATGGCGATGATGTCATGCAGATCTTCGTACCGCTGGAGAATTTCCTGCACCCTGCGCGCGGTGTTGTAATGGTCGTCGCCCAGGATTTCCGCCGTGAGCAGGCGGGAGGTCGACGTCAGCGGGTCGACGGCCGGGTAAATGCCGAGTTCGACGATCTTTCTCGAGAGAACGGTCGTCGCGTCGAGGTGCGAGAACGTCGTCGCCGGGGCCGGGTCGGTGATGTCGTCGGCAGGCACGTAGATCGCCTGGACGGAAGTGATCGATCCGCGTGTCGTCGAGGTGATGCGTTCCTGGAGGGCGCCCATTTCCGTGCCGAGAGTGGGCTGGTAGCCGACGGCCGAGGGCATGCGCCCCAGGAGGGCCGAGACTTCGGAGCCGGCCTGCACGAAGCGGAAAATGTTGTCGATGAACAACAGAACGTCCTGACCTTCGCGGTCGCGAAAATACTCTGCCATCGTCAGCGCCGAAAGCGCGACGCGCAGACGGGAACCCGGCGGTTCGTTCATCTGGCCGAACACGAGACAGGTTTTGTCGATGACACCTGACTGCTTCATGTCAAGATACAGATCGTTGCCTTCGCGGGTTCGCTCGCCGACGCCGCCGAACACCGAGACGCCGCCGTGCTGCTTGGCGATGTTGTTGATCAGTTCCATGATCAGGACCGTCTTGCCGACGCCGGCGCCGCCGAACAGGCCGATCTTGCCGCCGCGGGCATACGGGATGAGCAGGTCGATGACCTTCAGACCCGTTTCGAAAATTTCCGTCGTCTTGCCCTGTTGGGCAAAGGTGGGCGGAGCACGATGGATCGGCCAGCGCTCGCCGCTCTTGATCGCTTCCTTTCCATCTAGCGTCTCGCCGAGGAGGTTGAAGAGCCGGCCGAGCACGTTATGGCCGACCGGGACGCTGATCGGCGCGCCGGTGTCCTTGACCTCCTGGCCCCGGATGAGGCCTTCGGTCGGCCCCATGGCGATGGTGCGCACGACGTCGTTGCCGAGGTGAATGGCGACTTCCAGCACGAGGCGCTGTTTCGTCGCGGAATTGACCACTTCAAGCGCGTTGGAAATGCTGGGGAGTGAGCCGGCTTCGAATTTCACATCGACCGCGGGCCCCATGACTTGCAGGATCTGGCCTTGATTCATAAACTGCTCCTGTGTGGTCTATCCGGCGCTCAGTCTGCCAGAGCGTCGACGCCGCCGATCACTTCGGAAAGTTCCTTGGTGATGGCTGCCTGGCGAATGCGGTTGTACAGAAGGGTCATTTCCGAGATCATCTCCTCGGCGCGGTCCGTCGCAGCGCCCATGGCTACCATGCGGGCTCCCTGCTCGGCGGCCGACGACTCGAGAATGCCGCGAAGGAACATGCCTTCTATATACCGTGGTATAAGTGAGTTGAGGATGACGTCCGGGGACGGATCGAACTCGAACTCGATCGTCGCATGGGGGTGGTGCGCGTTCTTGCTCTGGATATGGCTGAACTCGAAGGGAAGCATCTTCTTGACTTCGATTCTGCGCTCGAGCGCCGACACAGATCCCGTGTAGACGATGAGCAGTTCATCGATCGCGTTGTTGTTGTAAAAACTGAGGAAGTTCTTCGCCGCGAGCCGGATCGAATCGGGTTCCGGACGTGCCAGCAGTTCGGGAAAGTAGTCCATGCTGATTTTGTCGGAAGGCCGCCGCTTGAAGAACTCGTACCCCTTGCGTCCGACGAGGAACAGCCGGCAGTTCATGTCCTTTCGTTCCCGGACAAGAGCCTGCGTCTGCTTGATGAGATCCTGATTGAAGCTGCCGCACAGGCCGCGATCGCCGGTGATGAGGATGATGCCGCAGTTGCGCCGGCTCTTGTGTGGCTGGAAAATCGGGTGCAGGTCGGGTTTCTCGATGGCGGAGCAGAGGGCGGCGACCATCTGTTCCAGTTTCACGAGATAGAACCGCATCGCGTTCAGCCGGTCCATCGCCCGCCGAAGCTTCGCCGTGGACATCATCTTCATCGCACGGGTGATCTGCTGGGTGTTTTTCACCCCGCCGATCTTTTTCCGAATATCCTTTTGCGTGGCCATGGGTTACGCCTCTGCCTTCGGGGTTCCGCCTTCTGCAGATGTGGTCGTGCCGAGACTCGGCAGGAACACCTGCTCGAGGAATTCCTTGATCCCGGCATGCATTGCCGCGTCCAGCTCCGTGTCGATGGCCTTCGTCTTATGAAGCTTGAAGCCGATCTCCGGGTGCTTTTCCCGGATGTAGACGCAGAGCTGTTTTTTAAACTGAGTGATATATTTTTTATCGAAACTGTCGAGATATCCGCGGGTTGCTGCGAAGATCGACAGAATCTGGTCCTCAACCTCGAGCGGCATATACTGGGCTTGCTTGAGAAGCTCCACGAGACGTTCACCGCGCGCGAGCTGCGCCTGGGTCGCTTTGTCGAGGTCCTTCGAGAACTGGGCGAATGCGGCCAATTCTCGATATTGGGCCAGCTCGAGCCGGAGGGGGCCTGCCACTTGTTTCATGGCCTTGATCTGGGCGCTGCCGCCGACGCGCGAGACCGACAGACCCGCGTTGATGGCTGGGCGGACGCCGCTGTTGAAGAGGCCGCTTTCGAGAATGATCTGACCGTCGGTGATCGAGATGACGTTCGTCGGAATATAGGCGGAGAAGTCGCCTGCCTGCGTCTCGATGACCGGAAGCGCCGTTAGGGAGCCGCCGCCGAGCTCGTCGCTCAGCTTCGCAGCTCGCTCCAGCAGGCGGGCGTGCAGGTAGAAAATGTCCGAGGGATAGGCTTCGCGGCCAGGCGGACGGCGAAGCAGGAGGGAGACCTGACGATACGCCTGGGCATGCTTGGAGAGATCGTCGTAGACGCAGAGCACATGTTTGCTCTTATCGCGGAAATATTCGCCCATCGTGCAGCCGGAGTAGGGGGCGATGAACTGCAAAGGAGCAGGGTCTGCCGCAGAGGCGCTGACGACGATCGTGTATTTGAGGGCGTCGTGCTTGCGGAGCGTCTCGATGATGCGTGTGACCGTAGACGACTTCTGACCAATGGCGACGTAGACGCAAATGACGCCTGTGTCCTTCTGGTTGAGAATCGTGTCGATGGCGATGGCGGTCTTGCCGGTCTGGCGATCGCCGATGATCAGCTCGCGCTGACCTCTTCCGATCGGGATCAGGGCGTCGATAGCCTGGATGCCGGTCTGAAGCGGTTCCTTCACGGGCTGGCGCTGCACGACGTTCGGGGCGTTCATCTCGGTGGGCCGGGTTTCGGTCGTCACGATCGGACTCTGGCCGTCGAGCGGCTGTCCCAGTGGATCGACGACGCGGCCCAGCAGTGCGTCGCCGACGGGCACCGAAACGATCTTCCCGGTCGACTTGACCAGGTCGCCTTCGCGGATGCCGTTGTCGGAACCCATGATGATGCAGCCGACGTTGTCCTCTTCGAGATTGAGCACGAAACCGCGCACGCCGTTCGCGAACTCGACGAGTTCGCCGGCCATCACCTGCTGAAGACCATGCACGCGGGCAATGCCGTCGCCGACCTGCAGGACGATGCCGGCATCGACGGTTTTCGACTCCTTCGAGAATGAACCGATTTCCTTCTGAAGGACTGATACGATTTCTTCAGGTTTGATTGGCATGATTCCTCCTCAGGCGACGGTCGTCGCCGGAGCGTCACCGCTCATGAATTTACTGCTGAGGGAATTGAGGCGTTCCTTGAGGTTTTTGAGGGTCGTCTGGATCGACGCATCGAGCACGCGGCCTTCGAACCGCAAAACGATTCCGCCCATGAGATGGGGTTCGATCGTTTCGTGGAGGATGACCTGGCCCTGAACGCGCTTTGCCAGCGTCGTGCTGAGACGCTTCCGCTCCTCGTCCCGCAGGGCGACGGCCGAGCGGACATGGACGCGCGTGATCCGGCGCCGCTGATTGTACAGATTCTCGGCCTCTTCGGCGATGATCGGGAACAGGTCGAACCGGTGACGCTTGAGCAGGGTCTTGAGGAACTCTCCCACAAGCGGCGCCTCGGCGGCCGGGATCAGGCTGTCAATCAGGGCCAGTTTGCGCTCGAGCTGAATGGAAGGTTGGCGCAGGACGGCGAGGAGCTGCGGTTCCTGGGAGCCGGCCTGCATGAACGCCTTGAGGCCGGCGAATCCGGCATCCAGCCTGGGTTCGCCCAGGGCGTTCAGGAACGCCTCGGCATACCGTCTTGCAACGACGAGCGTCTTCAAGCTGCGCCTCCATCGGCCGATTCGCGTTCCAGTTGGTCGATCGTGCGACGGATGAGGGCATGGTGTTTCTCGTCGTCGAGCGAGGCTTCCACAACGCGTTCCGCCGCCGCCATCGTCAGGCGCACGACTTCTTCGCGAAGCTGAACCCACGATTTCTGACGTTCGATGGAAATATCGTGCTGAGCCTTGTCGAGAACCCCGGCCGCTTTGGCCTTGGCTTCTGCAAGGATCTCGTCACGGGAAGCCTGAGCGTCGCTGATCGCCTTCTGGCGAATCTGATAGGCTTCCTGTTCGATGCCCGCAAGTTTTTTCTCGTACTGTGCCTTGATCTCGGCGGCCTCTCGATTCTTGCCTTCGGCCGCGTCCATCGCTTCGCCGATCCGCTGGCGACGCTCCTCGAGAACACCCCTGATGGGCGTGAACAGGAAACGGTTGAGGACGAACATGAGAATGAAGAAGTTCAATACCTGCGACGCGAGAATGCGCACGTCGATGTCGAACATCCCCGCCTCACCGTGTCCGCCGGCTTGAGCGGCTCCGTGCGAGGCTTCAGCCGTCATCGCTGAAGTCGGGGCCAGTTCAGCAGCGGACAGCGTCATCTGGAACGGGCTGACGAGGCAGAACAGGACGATGAGAAGGCCTAACGGCAGTCGAATTCGAGACATGATCAACCTCCGTCCGGGATCAGAATTCCCGGGAGGATTTGCAACGCCGGTCACCAGCGGACGAAGAGGAGAATGAGGGAGACGAGCAGGCAGTAGATCGCCAGTGATTCGATCATGGCGAGGCCGATGATCATCGTGAAGCGCAGTTCGCCGACCAGGTCGGGCTGGCGTGCCATGCTGTCGCAGGCCTGCTTGACGGCCATGCCCTGGGCGATGGCGGCGGCGCTGCAGCCGATGCTGACGGCAAATGCGGCACTGAGGGCTTCGGCAACACGTAGGAGGGTGATGGGTTCCATACTTATATCTCCTTGACTGGATGAGTTGCGTGAGATTTGTCACCGTCTCCGGCGTGCCCGTCGGCATGATGGGCGGCTCCGGAAACATAGATCCCTGAAAGAATGGTGAAGACCATGGCCTGGATGACGCTGGTGAAGATGGCCATGAACATCATGGGAAGCGGAACGAGGAAAGGGAAGAGATAGATGGTCAGGACGAGGATGACGACGTCTTCGCCCATGATGTTTCCGAACAGGCGAAGCGTCAGGCTGATCGGACGGGCAAGTTCGCCGATGACGTGAATCGGGAACATCAGTGGGCCCATCCACCAGACGTCACCCCAGAAATGTTTGAGATAGCCGAGGCCCTGTCGGGTGAAACCGAGGTAATGGGTCATGAGGAAGATCACCAGTGCCATCGCGAGGCAGTTGGAAAAGACGCTTGTGGGCGACTTGAGCCCAGGGATGATGCCGAGCAGATTTTCGGAGAGGATGTAGAGGAAGACCGTTCCGAAGAAGGGAACGAACTCGGCCGCCAGATCGGGGCCGACGATCGTCGTGACAAACCCTTCGAGCTGTTCGTATATCCACTCCGCCAGGTTCTGGAGCGGCCTGGGAACCAAATCGACGCGCCGCGTCGCCAGCAGCGCGAACAGGCCGAGAGTTGCCGTGATGAGGAGCGGCAGGACAACTCCGGGGGGAAGGGGAATGAAGCCGAGAAGATAAAATATCTTGCTCTCTAATTCATGCATGTGTCGTCCCCGAATCGGACTTTTTCAAGTCGAGCATGATGACTGCGGCTGCTCCGACGATTCCCAGCTGGCTCGACAGAAGCCCGCCGAGGACCTGAATCAGATTCAGCCCGAGTCCGTACAGAACCAAGATGATGAGAAACAAACCGATGATCTTGAACATGGAATACATCGCACCCTTCGCCATCACGACCCGGTTCGACCCGGGCTGCATGTTGCCGACGGTGATGGTCAGGATGTGAAAGCTGCCGAGTCCGAGTCCCATACCGATCAGCGTGCCCCACCAGAGTTGCTTCCAGCCCACCATCCCGATCGTCAGGATGATGACGCTGAGACCGAGCCCAAGCAGATAGACCGTACGCTGAAAACGAACGATCAGTTGCTGGGAAACGGGGTTTTCACCGGCCACGGACATCCATGCTCCTTCGCAATACCAGCCACGCGTTTCGGATCGCGGCTGCAAGCCCGAAAACGGCTCCGATGCACAAGCCCCACGGATCGGTCCCGGCATACCGGTCGAACGCGAAGCCGAAGGTTATTCCCAGGCCCAGGGCAACTCCGATGTTGATCCCGAGCGTGAGAACGGGGCCCATTTCTGCCAGCCGTTCTTTCCAGGACGGCCCTGAACGATCATGTGCGACGGGAGCCCACCTCGAATTGGTTTTCCGCTTTTTTCACTACGTCTCAAGCATCGGCAGGAAATGCGAAAAACCGAAGGCTGAAGGAGAAAGTCAGCTCGCGACTCCGAGGGTGGGACGGTGACCCTTGATGTCCTCCACGTAGCAGCGGAGGAGTTCCGCGACGCTCCATGCCTGAGCGAAACAGCCCGCGGCTGCGTGCGGCGGGTCTGCATCGAACACTTCGGAGATGCTGCCGACGCAGCCTTCCTGCTCGAGATGGAGCTTGAACGGCTCGATCATGTGGGAGGCGCGCAGCTGAGCTTCCATCGAGGCGTTGTGCGCCTTGAGATAGGCCGTGATGAAGGGGCCGATCAGATAGCCCCAGACGGTTCCCTGGTGATAGGCCTTGTCCCGGGTGAGGCGGTCACCGCCGAACCTCGGAGTATACGCCCTCTCGAAGGGGGCGAGGCTCCTCAGTCCGTGCGAAGTATACAGATGTCTATAGACAGTGTCCACGACGCTTCGTTCCTCGGCCTGCTCGAGAACCGAAAACGGCAGGAATACGGCGAAAATCTGATTCGGCCGGAGCGAGCGGTCGGGAGTTCCGTCGTGGGCGATCACGTCGTGGAGAGATTCCGTCTCGGGATTCCAGAACCGGCGCCTGAACGAGGCGCGGACTTTTCGCGCGAGAGCCGAGATGTCGTGCGAGGGCATGCCGTACGTGTCCAGAAGATGCGTCAGCAGGCGCAGGGCGTTATACCAGAGGGCGTTGACTTCGACGGCTTTCCCATGCCGGGGGGTGACGACGAACTCGTCGACTTTCGCGTCCATCCAGGTGAGTTGGACGAGTTCGTTGCCTGCGAGGATGAGGCCGTCGTTGTGGTCCATGCCGATGTCATACCGCGTGCCGGTGATGAAGGCTTCTATGATCGCCTGCATCGATGCGAGAAGATGCTCCCTGACGAAATCATAATCTTCGGTATATTCGAGAAAACGGTGGACGGCGTGAAAAAACCAGAGTGATGCATCGACACTGTTATATAACGCATCGGATCCATGATCGGCGAAGCAGTTGGGGACGAGACCGTCTCGTATCGAGAGGGCGAAGGTTCTGAGGATCGAACGGGCATCGTCGAATCTGCCCGTCACCAGCGTCAGTCCAGGAAGGGAGATCAGACTGTCTCGCCCCCAGTCGGAAAACCACGGATACCCGGCGATGATCGAACGGCTTTGAGTGCTGCGGCGGTCGACGATGAACTGGTCGGCCGCCAGGAGGAGGCGCCGGATCATCGGATCCTCCGTCGGGAACATCTCGATGATCTGTTCCTGCCGCTGTTCCTCGCGTTTTCGCAGATCCACCGGATTGAACGCATGGATCGGTTCGTCCGAGAACAGCACCGAGGCGGAACCGTGCAGGTTCTGGATCCGGAGATAGCCGTTGGAGAAGTCGTCCTCATGGGACTCGAGACCGCGGGCGGCCTCTTCCGACAGGAAATTCGCCGTTTCCCAGCGCGCATCCGGAACGAATCCGCCACGGTCCCATGCCATGTGGACGGTCGGGGCGTTGGCGAACGGCTGGAGTTTGAGCGAGTTGTCGGTGACCTGCGTGTTGTCGAGAAAGCCGGCGTTCCTGTAGGTCGTGCCATGAAAATCTCTGAACAGGAAGTGCGGGCGCAGGCGGAGCTCGATCTCGTGTCCGCCGTTCATGATCTTGTAGGTCACGACGGTCGAGTTTTGGCCGTAGATCATGAAGAGGCTCTTCACCACGAGCACGTCTCCGAGCTGCCAGGTCCAGGTCGGAATGGGATCCGTGGTGAACCGCTCCAGGTGCAGATGGCCGAGCGGATGGGCGCCGCCGGCGGGGCGGGCGGTGAACAGGGGATACTCGCAACCGTCGATCAGCAGCGTCTCGGTAATGCGCGACACCAGCGCGATCCGCTCGACGGGTGGCCTCCTGGCGGCGATGAGGACGCCGTGATAGCGCCTGGTATTCAAGCCGATGACCGTGGAGCCGGCAAAGCCGCCGAGTCCGTTCGTGACGAGCCACTCGAGTTGAGAAGCGCGCATGAGATCACCGAGAATGCGACGACCGAAAGCTGCCATGTCCGTTCCTCCCCGGGAGCAAGCCGAATGACATTCGTTATATCGGGTTTTTCGAAACTTTGCCACCCGTGAAAATCATACCATCGGGCGGATCCGAACCGCGCATGATAGATTGGAAAAAACTTCCGGTAGCTTGTGAACGGGGAGGAACTCATGATCCGGCGAATGCTATCGAGGCGATGCTGCTTCGTGTTCCTAGTCCTTCTTGCCGTGACCGTCCAGGCGGAACCTGTTGATGGCACGCACCCGATTCTCGCCATGCAGTTCAGGGCGATCCAGCGGCAGGGGGAAGGCCTCGCGGCGATGTCCATGAAAAATCTCGACGGGGCGCTGAGTGCCTATCTCGATATCGCGTCCATAAGCCGGGAAACACTTCGGATCTACGAGGCGCTGCGACCGGAAGAGCGGCAATTGTTCGAGCCGACCGCCCGAATGGCCTCGGAATCGATCATCACGTCCATGCTGGATGCATCATCGATCTATTGCCAGCAGAAGAAATTCGACAAGGCCGAGTCGGTCCTGAACGAAGCTGGCCTGATGGCGGAAACATGCGATAATCAGCTCATTCGCCGCCAGTGCGTTCTCAAGCTGGCCGATCTCAAATGGCTGAGCAGAAATTTTATTGCGGCCGGTTTGCTCTACGAACGCCTGCTGCGGGAGCAGGAACCCGGAGTCATGAGCGACCCCCGGTGGGGCGTTTCCCCCGCGCCCGAAGGGAACAGGGGTTTTGATCTTCTGGAACAGACATCGAATCTCACCGAAGCATTGACCTGCTGGTCGGTTTATATCCAGCTTGCGAGCCTGTATACCTTCATCAACGATCCGAAAAACGCTCTCCGGATCTATGGTATGCCGGGATTTCTCCGGCTGAGAGACTGGCTGGAACACATCGCCGACGCCTGTTCGCCCTCCGACGACGGTTCGCCACAGGCCTTCCTGGGATGGGCTGCGAAAATGTTTCCCGCGTATTACCACATCGGGAAGGGAACGGTTCTGCAGCGCTTTGAACGGCATGCGGAAGCGCTCGCCGAATTTGCGTCGGCTTCGTCCCTGATCGGGAATCATGGGTTTGCCGAGGTGCGTTTCTCGATCCAGACCCTGCGGGGCGCAACGCTTCAGAAAGCGGGCCGCCTCGACCAGGCGATCGGACTTTTCCGGGAGGCCGTCGGACTGACGTCGAGCATGAGCGCCGGCATCCGGGAGATGGCCGAGTGTTATGCGTGCATCTATCTCGCCGATGCTCTGATCGAGAAACATCGGATCGACGATGCAGAGTCATGGATTGCCCGAGCTGAAAAACTCGCCCGGCTCATCGACGAGCCACGGCAGTTGTGGGACGTCTTGTTCCTGAAAGGACGGGCATGCCAGGCTCGGGGCAAGTTGGATGAGGCCAGGGAAGCTTACGCGGAGTCGATCGAGCAGATCGAGACGTTTCGCGCCCAGCTTACCCTCGAGCGCCTGAAGCGGGATTACATGGCCACCAGGACGCGCGTCTACGAGGCCATGGTGCGCGTGCTTCTCGACTTGGGGCGGCCGTATGAGGCATTGTCGTATGTGGAACGCGCGAGAGCGAGGGCTTTCGTGGACCTTTTTGGATCCACCGACAAACGGCGCTTACTGAAACCGCACGAGCGCGAGCGACTCGAGCCTGAGTTCGACCGGCTCGAACAGCACCGCATGCAGTTTGACGAGTTCCAGAACGAGATCGACCGACAGCTGAGGGGCGTGCCGGGCGCACCGGCTGATCGCCGCGGACTGGAATTCATCCAGACGCTCGGCCGGCAGGCGGACGAATTGAGAAGGGACGAGGACCGCCTGTTCGATCTTGCAGGAAGCGAATTTGCCGCCTTTTCGACGGTCAACACGGTTCCTCTCGAGGCAATCGAAGGGCTGATCGATGCGGATACCGCGCTGATCGAATACTATCGCAGCCCGTCGGGCAACGTGGTGTGGGCGTTCGCGCTGGGGGCGGAGGAGTTGAAACGAAAACGTCCGGCTGTCGTTTCGCTCGCCTGGCCCGATGATCGGCTCACCCGGGAAGTGGCCGCGTTCAGAAATCTTATCATGGCAGAGACCGGTTCACATACGCAGGACGTGCAGGGAAAATCACAATCGCTGTACAACGTTCTGATCGCTCCTGTCGAACCTCTCCTCGCAGGGAAAAAACGCCTGGTGCTCGTTCTCCATGGAACCCTGCATTTCCTCCCGTTCGCCGCGCTCGAAGATGAAAACGGTCGCGCCCTTGTGGAGCGGTTCTCCCTCATCCATCTTCCTTCGGCGAACGCCTTCCGGTTCTGCCGGCAGAAGAACCGGCGCAAACGCGAATCGCTGTTTGCCTTCGCCTTTGGGGCATGTCGGATGGACAATCTCGATCAGCTTCCGAACACGATTCACGAAGTCGAGGCGGTGGGATCGCTCTTTTCTCCCGACAGGCGATGCGTGATCGCGACCGGTTCCATGTCTCCCGAAACATTCGCGCTCGAGGCGGGCGGCCGGGATGTCATCCATCTGGCGACTCACGGTCTGTTGAATCCGGCGATGCCCATGGAATCGGCCGTCATGCTCGGGACGGCGCCGATGAAGGTGAAGGACGTTGCGGCGCTCGAACTGCATGCCGGGCTCGTCACGTTGAGCGCCTGCCAGACAGCCATGGGAAAAATATACGGAGGCGATGAGATCGTCGGACTTACCCGCTCGTTCATGTATGCGGGCACGCCGACGGTCCTTTCGAGCCTGTGGCCCGTCGCCGATGCATCTTGCGCCGAGCTGATGAAAGGCTTTTACACTCGGCTTATGGCAGGTGCCGGAAAAGACGAGGCTCTTCGCGGCGCCCAGCTGGAGCTGCGGGCAGCGTATCCCTCCCCGTTCCATTGGGCCCCTTTCATTCTCACCGGCGACTGGGAGTGAGGGGCGTTTCGCCCGGGCGCGAAAGGGGCCGGTAGGGTATACTTGTCGCCGCGCCGCTGCGCCACGGAGAAAAGAACATGCCCGGCTGTCTGTTGATCGATGGAAACAACATCGTTTTTCGCGCGTTTTATGCTTTCGATGGCAAGAATCTGCGCACCCGTTCGGGACAGCCGACGGGAGCCCTGTTCGGCTACGCGCGCATGCTCCTCAAGCTCCTGCGCGAGCGGCGCCCGGAGTTCGCCTGCGTCGCTTTCGACGTCGCTCGCGAGACGTTCCGCCACCGCCGATCCCCGGAATACAAGGCTCATCGCCGGCCGACGCCGGAAGACCTCCTGCATCAGCTGCCGCTTGCTCATAAAATAACTGAGGCTATGGGAATTAAGATCGCCGCCGGCCGCGAATACGAGGCGGACGACATGATCGGGACGCTTGCTGAACGGTTCAAGCACGATACCGAGGTGACGATCGTCACGGGAGACCGCGATCTCCTGCAGTTGATCGACCAGCGCGTCGTCGTCGAGTTGTGCGTGAAGGGCATCACCGAGACGGTCACGATGGGCCCGGCATCGTTCGAGGCCGAATACGGCTTTCCGCCGCAACGAATCGTCGACATGAAGGCGCTGTGGGGCGACAGTTCGGACAACATCCCGGGCGTCGACGGCATCGGAGAAAAAAAAGCCCTGAGCCTCATCCGCGAGTTCGGCTCTCTCGAACAGGTGTATGCGAATCTCGAGAAGATCGGCAACCCGCGTATGCGGGAACAGCTGGCTGCGGGAAAGGAGTCGGCCCTCCTCTCCCTCGAACTCGCCACGATCTGCCGGACGGTTCCCGAAATCGACGACCAAGCCGCCTATGCGTGGAATCTCTCGAGCCTGCATTCGCCGGAACTCGCGAACATGCTTCGGGAACTTGAGTTCACGAGCCTGGCTGCCGGTCTCGCGGACGGCGTCGCCTCGCCCGGCCCGGCATTCGTGGCGGGCGATCCAGCTCCGGATGCGAGCGCACAGCCGAAAACTTTGCTGAAACCCCTCGAGGGTGATCGGCTTCTCCTCACGGATATCGAGGCGATCGCCTCGTTCCTCGCCGAGGCCGATCATGATATTGCTCTTGATATTGAAACGGACGGATTGAATCCCCGGACGGACCGGATCGTTGGCGTTTCCCTTGCCGTGAACGAGCGCCGATCCGCCTATATTCCGCTGAACCACTCCTATCTCGGCGTGATCGTTCAGCCTCCCGCCGGGGAAGTGTACAGGCTGCTCGCCGAAGCATGGCGCGATCGGAGAGTCGTCGGGCACAATCTGAAATTCGACCTCGCGTTTCTGAAAACCGCGGGAGTTCCGCTGCCGACGAAGATATTCGACACGATGCTCGCGGCATACGTGCTCGATCCGACGATGTCGAACGGTCTCAAGCAGCTCTCTGAAAAGGTGTTCGGGGTCGAAACCCGTGAATACGCCGATGTCGCCGGAAAACGCCCCTTTTCCGAGGTCGAGGTCGAGACGGCGGCATCGTATGCCTGCCAGGACGCCCTTCTCACGATGAAGTTGTTCATGCTTTTCACGGCCAGGCTCGCTGAGAGCCCTCTCGGCGGGCTGTATTCCGATCTCGAACTGCCCCTGCTGCCCCTCCTGCTCGAGATGGAGACGACCGGCATCGGTCTCAACAGGCCGTATCTCAAGGAACTCGCAGCCGACATCCGGGACCGCATGCGCGAGCTCGAGGCGTCGATCCATACCCATGCCGGCTATGTGTTCAATGTGAACTCGGGAAAACAACTGCAGGAGGTCCTGTTCACGAAACTGGGGCTTACCCCGACGAAAAAGACGAAAACAGGCTTTTCGACCGACAGCGACGTGCTGACCGAACTGGCGCCGCTTCATCCGATCTGCCGCGACCTGCTCGATTACCGGGAGCTCGCGAAACTCGAGAGCACCTACGTCGATACGCTCGCCACTCTGGCAGACCCGAAAACCGGCCTGGTCCACACCTGCTTCAACCAGACTGTGACGGCGACCGGCAGGCTTTCCAGCTCAAACCCGAACCTCCAGAATATCCCGGTGAAAACAGAACTGGGGCGAAAAGTACGGCGGGCGTTCGTTCCTCCACGCCACGGCGACGTTCTGCTCTCGATCGATTACTCGCAAATCGAACTTCGACTTCTGGCGCACTTTTCCGACGATCCCGCGCTCGTCGAAGCGTTCCGGAACAAGCTCGACATCCACGCGATGACAGCCGCCCGCATCTTCGGGAAAACGGTCGGCGAGGTTTCCGAAGCCGAGCGCAAGATCGGCAAGACCGTGAACTTCGGTATCATCTACGGAATCTCCGCTCACGGCCTCGCCTCACAGCTCGGCATCCCGAGACCGGAAGCGCAGAAATATATAGATGGCTTTTTTTCAGGCTACCCCGGCGTCACGGCCTTTTTCGAGGAGAATCTGGCGAAAGCGAAGGCCGACGGGCAGGTCTCGACGATGTTCGGTCGGACCAGGCCGCTTCCGGAGCTTCGGGAAAAGAGCCATACGATGCGGGCGTTCGGCGAGCGAGTCGCCCGGAACACGCCCCTCCAGGGAACGGCGGCCGACCTCGTCAAAAAGGCCATGCTCGACGCCGATCGCGAGCTGCGTCGCGCCGGATTCCAGACCCGGCTGATCCTCCAGATCCACGATGAAATCGTTTTCTCCGTGCCGGCCGGCGAACTCCCGGATGTCGGCCCGCGCCTGCGCGGCGTCATGGAACGCGTCGTCGACCTGCGCGTACCGCTTGTATGCGACGCGGCGGTCGGTCCGAATCTCGCGGACCTTCGGGAAACGGAGTTCCTCTGACGGGGGAGGTTCAGTCGAGCGTTGCCGATCGCGGCGTATCACTCGATACCAGGCTGCGCACCGACGCCAGGTCGGCCTTGATCTGGAAAATGAGCGAATCCATCGAAGGGAAGCGGATTTCATCGCGAAGCCGCTTCACGAATCGCACGCGGATCGTCCGGTGATACAGGTCGCCCGAGAAATCGAGCAGATGCGCTTCCAGCAGGAGCATGCTGCGGTCGAACGTCGGCCGGGTGCCGATATTGACGAGAGCGTCGAACGCCCCCAGCGGCGTGTCGACGATGCAGTAGTAGACGCCTTTCGGCGGCAGGACCTTGATCGAGTTTTCCAGCGGCAGGTTCGCCGTCGGAAAACCCATGTCGCGGCCGCGGTGGTCGCCGTGAACGACCTCGCCGCTGATCGACGGATGTCTGCCCAGCAGCCGTGACGCGAGTTCGATCTCCCCGTCGGCGAGAGACTCGCGGATCAAGGTGCTGCTCACGAGATGCCTGGCCGCCGTGACGGGGGAGATGATCGTGCATTCCCGGCCGAGCGAGCGAAGTTCTTTCTGCATGAACTCGGCGCTGCCGCGCCGGTGCATGCCGAATCCGAAGTTGAACCCCACGAACACGTGCCGCGCCTGGAGGCGCTCGATCAGCACGTTCCGGATGAATTCCTCCGGGGGAGTTCGCGCGAAGGCTTCATCGAAGGGGCGGAAGACCACGCTGTCGACGCCCGTGTGAAGCAGGAGCCGGAACTTTTCTTCCGGTGTCGTGATTTCGCCGGGAAAATTCGTCGGATCCAGCAGGCGGCGGGGCGGGTGATCGAAGGTGAAGATGACCGACGAGATGCCTTCCTTCTTCGCTTCGCGGATGATGGCGGAAATCAGCGCCTGATGGCCGAGGTGGACCCCGTCGAACGTGCCGAGCCCGATGACGCAGGGGCCGGTGTGGAGCGGGCCTGAGAGAAGGTTATACAGGTTCATCGCATCACCCGAACGGAAACGTCAGGAAAAGACTCGGATCGGCATGAGCTTCTGGCCGTTCTTCGGCTTGTTGGCCGCCGGCGGGCCATACAGGGCGATCAGTTCGCCGGTGGCGGACACGATCTGGATCACGTTGTCCTGCGCGTTGTCGACGTGGCCGGGTTCGATTTTCAGGAGGTCTTTGGCCTCGAGCGGTGTGCCGCTCCTGATGCGGGCCTCGACGCCGGGCTGGACGGTCGCCCGCGCGAACGGCAGGATGGCCGAATACGGCATGAAAGCCGGGGTCTCGTCGAAGGAGAGGCGGTTCTCGATCTTCCAGGCGGGAAAGGCCTGCAGATGCGTCCACGAGCCGACCCGCTCGCGCAGCAGATACGACAGGTGGCCGCCGCAGCCGAGTTCCTGGCCGAGGTCGTGCGCGACGGAGCGGACGTAGGTGCCGCGGGAACAATGAATGCGAAGGACGAGATGGCGGCAGCCGCCCGATTCGAAGTCCCGCACGAGGCGGATCGAGGTGACATGCACCTTTCGGCTCGCCAGTTCGACGGTCTCGCCGGCACGCGCCAGCGCATAGGCGCGCTTCCCCTGCACCTTGATGGCCGAGTAGACGGGCGGTTTCTGGTCGTAGGTGCCGACGAAGCGGCGGAGGGCCGTGAGGATCGCGTCGCGATCGACGGTTACGGGGCCCGGATGCTCGTAGGTGGCCTGGCCGGTCGCGTCGTAGGTATCGGTGGCCCGGCCCAGCGTGACGCGCATCAGGTAGGTCTTGTCGAGAAACGCGGGCGGGATGTAGGGGAGGACCTTCAGACTCTTGTCCATGAAGATCAGGAGAACGCCCTGCGCCATCGGATCGAGCGTGCCGCCGTGGCCAGCCTTGACCCCGTAGGCCTTTCTGACCATCGCGACGACGTCGTGCGAGGAAAGGCCGGCCGGCTTGTAGACCACGAGGCATCCGTCGCTGTTCATGCTGTGAGCCCTTTCCGCGTCATGGCGTGCGAAGGGCCGCGAGCGCCGGTCCGATCGCCGAGATGACGTCGTCGATGACCGTCTGCATGTGGGTATGCTGAAAATTGGCGCCGGCCGCGAGTTTGTGCCCGCCGCCCCCGAAGGTCTTGCAGATCGCCTGGACGTCAATCCGGCCGGTCGAGCGGAAGCTCACCTTGATCGTCGTCGGATCGAGTTCGCGAAACATCACGATGACTTCAGCCCCGGCGATCGTGGTCAGAGGCGCGATCGAGCCGTCCGCATCGATTTCCGTCGCGCCGAGGCGGGAGAAATCGTCCAGGGTCAGCCACGAGGTGATCAGCTGCCCGTTGAAATGACGGGTTGCCCGTTCCATAGAGATGCCGTGCAGGACGACGCGGCGCCAGTCGTTTGTCTCGTAGACCCGCTTGAAGATCGGGGCCACCTTCAGTCCCCGCGAGATCATCGTCGCGGCGATCTCATGCGCGCGCGGCGTGGTGCTCGGGAATCGGAAATTCCCCGTGTCCGTCATGATGCCGATATACAGAGCCGACATGATGTCGTCGTTCAGCGGAATATCCATTCCACAAAATATATTGTAGAGTATTTCGCAGGTCGAGCTCGCGGTCGGGTCGATCAGGTTCAATTCACCGAGTCCGGGTACGTCGAGGTGATGGTCGAGGTGGATGCACCGTTTCGCGCGGCGGAAAAACCGCGTGCGGTCCCCCATGCGCGAGGCCTCGGTCGTCTCCATCAGGAAACCGAGATCGAACTCCCGGTCGGGGAGCGTGTCGGTCAGGGCCTCCGAGCCCGTGAGCCATGATATCTGCGGAGGGATCGGATCGAAATTCAGCGTGACGCACTCTTTCCCGGCGGCGCGACACCAATGGTGGAGGGCAAGCTGGGACCCGAGGGCGTCTCCGTCGGAGTAGGGGTGGGCGATGGAGAAGACGCGGCGCGCCTTCCCGAGATGATCGCGGATCAGGGCGATCTTCGCGTCGTATGCCGGGCTACCCCAGGTGTCGGTCGCCATACCGGAAAGAGACGGCGGTGCCAAGAGCGTCGAGTCGGTGTCGGTGGGGCGATGCATGGACCCGTCAGTCTTTCGGTTCGGAATCGGCGGGAGGGGTTTTCGGCCGTTCGATCTTTCGGAGCAGGTCGAGGATATGGTCGCCTTCCTTGATCGAGGGATCGTACCGGAACGCGAGTTCCGGGATCTTTCGGAGCTGGACGGCCTTCTTGAGCTCGCCGCGCAGAACGGGCTTGGCCGAGTCGAGACCGCGCTGGGCTTCCTCGGGATCGAGACTTTCCTCGAGCAGGCTGAACGAGAC
This sequence comes from Candidatus Ozemobacteraceae bacterium, assembly GCA_035373905.1. Classification (NCBI taxonomy): domain Bacteria; phylum Candidatus Rifleibacteriota; class Candidatus Ozemibacteria; family Candidatus Ozemibacteraceae; species Candidatus Ozemibacteraceae bacterium. The sequence goes on from DAOSOK010000001.1 coordinate 208,051, forward strand.
GCGGGCGAGATGGAAATCCGGACTTATATTGACGCCTACAAAATGAACGCCGCGGACGCGCGGATCGTTGATGCGGCGCTGCAGGATGATGGACAGTTCGCGAAGGATCGTTGATTCGACCCGTTCGAGACGATGCGAGGTCATAGATACTCCCAATCTTGTGAGCAACCGTGATTCTTGTCAAGGATTTTCGGCAACCAACATGTCATTC